>JAZKZL010000178.1:0-4599 GCA_045612645.1 Oscillospiraceae bacterium | reverse complement strand
TTATCGGAATCATTGCTGCTGTGGCAGCGGTCGTGATATTGCTGATCGTTCTGCTTATTACACTGGGCGGCAGCGCAGGCGGTTCTGCTGCATATATCGGCACACAGTATAGTATCGATACAGGCGATGAAACTGTATATGTTTTATGCGGCGATAAGCTGATCTCTGAGATCGAAGTTGATGCTGACGAGGAGGAGATTCGCTACCTTGGTCTTACACTGGGTATCTCATTTGCCGTTGATGATTCAGCCATGGCATTGCTCACTACGGGGAGAGAGCTGTATTATTTCAAGGGAGATAAGGAATATCTTGTTTCCGATGATGAGAACATCAGCGATTTCAAGCTTTCGGATGATGGATCGGCGCTTGCTTATCTCATCAATGACGATGGCGATTATACATTATATCTGTACACAGGCGGTAAGTCTGCTGAGATAGCTGAGAGCAAATCCGCTGACGAGGGCTACTGGTTCTATTACGAATATGCTATCTCTCCCGACGGAAGCACCGTGGTATATACAACTTACGATAAGAAGGATAAGTTCACCGTTTCTGCGTATAAGGGCGGTAAGACCTATGAGATAGCGGATGATCTGGGCATTTGCCGCGTGTCTGATAAGGGCAGATATATTTATCTGAATGACCGTTCGGATGATAAGCTGATGGTGTATGAGAATTTCACTGACGAGGTAGCGAAGATCAAGCATTTTGATCACGTGTTGTTTACTTCTGATGACAACGAGACTATCGTTTACTTCGACAACAATGACGATGCATTGATGATGTATCATCCTTCAATAGAGGAACCCGTTGAGATCACCGATGATGATATTTCTCTGATAACCGCTCCCTATACCATACATAATTTCAGCAATTTCGATGATTTCATAGCTTATTCCAACGGCAATATCATCCGCTTTGTGCGCAAGGGTGATAAGTATGAAGATATCAAGATCGCATCCCATGTAGACAGCTACAAGCTTTCCCGCGACGGCAAGAAGATGGTATATACAAAGAAAGGCTCTCTGTATATCGTTGACGTTACCGCAAAGAAGCCTAAGGCTGTGGAGATTTTCGATGACATGGGCGGATATACAACCATCTTTGCCTCTGATGATCTGAAGCATATCTACTTCTATGATGAGGACTGGAATCTTATGTACAGCAACGGAAAGCCCGACAGTGCGGTGGAGATCGCCGATGAAGATGTGGCAAGCTGTGTTGTTACTGCAGACGGAAAGTGCCTGTATCTCTACGATTACGAGGATAAGAACGGTAACAATGAAAAGGACAGCGGCGATACCGCAGAACTGTATTGCTCAGTAAGGGGTGGGAAGCCTGTTCAGATAAACGATCCCGATGAAGCGTATAAGATCAACAGATTAGGCGATTTCATCTACCTCCGTGTTGACGATGAGCTGTATATCACAAAGGATTGCAAGAATTTCGTAAAACCCGATATTGACCTCGGTTGATGAATAATAAAGGAGGCGCTGCGGCGTCTCCTTTTTGTGTATATCATAAGAAAAGCCGTTTCCGACTATCGCGTCAGAAACGGCTGAATTTATTCTGTGAAGAATTACTTGATAACTCTTACTGCAACAACGCCATCAAAGCCCTTCAGCTTTGTCTCAATGCCGTCTGTGCTTGCTGCGGTAACATCCAGAACGGTGTAAGCCATATCCTTCTTGGACTTGCATACCATGTTCTCGATGTTCATGCCTGCTGCTGTGCAAGCGCCTGTGAGGTTGTTCAGGATGCCTTCTACGTTCTTATGGAGTACGCAGATCTTAGCATCGCCGGACATGGGAACTACAACGTTGGGGAAGTTAACGCTGTTGATGATATCGCCCTTTTCGAGGTATGCGATGATCTCGTTAACTGCCATAACTGCGCAGTTGTCCTCGCTCTCGGGAGAGGATGCACCCAGATGAGGCATTGCAGTAACGCCGTCGATACCGATCAGATCGTCTGTTACGAAGTCTGTAACATAAGCAGCCATGCCGCCGTTTGCCAGAGCATCGATGATAGCCTTGCTGTCAACGAGATCAGCACGAGCGAAGTTCAGAATGCGAACGTTCTTCTTCATTGTAGCGATGGACTCGGCATTGATCATGCCCTTTGTCTCAGCTGTTGCGGGAGCGTGCAGAGTGATGTAATCGCACTTCTCGAAGATCTCCTTGTTGCTCTTTACATAGTTTACTCTGTCAGAGAGGTGGAGAGCGCCGTCAACGGAGAGGAAAGGATCTGCGCCGTATACTTCCATGCCCAGATCAACTGCTGCGTTTGCAACCAGAGCACCAATTGCACCCAGACCGATAACGCCGAGCTTCTTGCCCTTGATCTCGGGACCTGCGAACTGACCCTTGCCCTTTTCAACCAGCTTGCCTACGTTGTCGCCCTCGCCCTTCAGGGTCTTGAGCCAATCCATGGAAGCTGCAACCTTTCTGGAAGCCATGAACAGACCGCAGAGAACCAGCTCCTTAACAGCGTTAGCGTTAGCGCCGGGAGTATTGAATACTACGATACCCTTCTCGCTGCACTTTTCGATCGGGATGTTGTTTGTGCCTGCGCCTGCTCTTGCAATAGCGAGGAGGTTTTCGGGCAGCTCCATCTCATGCATGGAAGCGGAACGAACCAGCACTGCATCGGGATCAGCCATGTCCTCAGCGAAAGCGTACTTGCTCTTGTCGAAGAGGTCTGTACCGCAAGCTGCGATCTTGTTAAGAGTAAGAATATTATACATGGGTTTATTCTCCTTTATGTATTGTTTGATATATGTAGGGGCGGCAATCTGCCGCCCGCTATATAGTTGTGTAGGATGATTATGCGTTTTCTTCCTCGAACTTCTTCATGAAGTCTACCAGTGCCTGAACACCCTCGATAGGCATAGCGTTGTAGATAGAAGCTCTCATACCGCCAACGGAACGGTGACCCTTCAGGTTCTCGAGACCTGCTGCCTTTGCTTCCTTAACGAACTTAGCATCCAGCTCCTCGTTGCCTGTAACGAAAGGAACGTTCATCAGGGATCTGTCCTTAGCTTCAACTGTGCCCTTGAAAAGCTTGCTGCTGTCGAGGAAATCGTACAGGATCTTAGCCTTCTTCTCATTGTGAGCCTTCATAGCCTCAAGGCCGCCCATCTTCTTGATCCACTTGAATACCTTGCCGCAGATGTAGATGCCGTAGCAGGGAGGTGTGTTGTAGAGGGAGTCGTTGTCAGCCTGAGTCTTCCACTTGAGCATTGTGGGAGTGCCGGGGAGAACATCGTCAGTGATGAGATCCTCACGGATGATAGCGATAACTACGCCTGCGGGACCAACGTTCTTCTGAACACCGCCGTAGATAACAGCATACTTGCTTACATCAACAGGCTCGGACAGGAAGCAGGAGGATACGTCAGCAACGAGATCCTTGCCCTTTGTGTTGGGCAGCTCCCAGAACTTTGTGCCGTAGATGGTGTTGTTTTCGCAGATGTATACATAGTCAGCGTCCTCAGGGATAGCGAGGTCGGAGCAATCGGGGATATAGGAGAAGGTCTTGTCAGCGGAGGATGCTACGTCGATAGCCTCACCGTACATCTTAGCCTCCTGCCATGCCTTCTTAGCCCACTGACCTGTGATTATGTAAGCAGCCTTCTTGTTCTTCATCATGTTCATGGGAACCTCTGCGAAGAACTGGGAAGCACCGCCCTGCAGGAACAGTACCTTGTAGTTGTCGGGGATGTTCATCAGATCGCGAAGATCCTTCTCCGCGTCCTTGATGATCTCGTCATAAGCCTTGGAACGGTGGGACATTTCCATAACGGACATGCCTGTTCCGCGGTAGTCCATCATTTCGTCTGCTGCTTCTCTGAGTACTTCCTCGGGGAGCACAGCGGGGCCTGCGCTGAAGTTGTAAACTCTTTTCATAGTTTGCCTCCTGTAAATTTACGGCAGCGGGGTACTGCCGCTTTAATTAATAAAATCAACATTATTATTATACGGCAATTTTACCGATATGTCAAGTGTGAAATCCTATATTATGAGCATTTTTTTACAATATTTTTTCAGATGGCCGTCATCTGCATTCGTCACGGCTTAAGCAGTTCACTCAGAGCCTCTGCACAGCGGGCAAGCTCATCAAAATCGGCGTAGTTGTGGCGGTAAAGCTCCACGATATAGCTGCCGTCATAGCCGTAAGCAGACATCCTTTCGTGCAGCGCCCTGAAATCAAAGCACCCCTTGCCGATGGGCAGGCAGTCGTGGTTTGCGTCTGCGTCGCTTACATGGCAGTGGATTATGCTCTCGCCGAGAGCGTTCACCTGTGCGAGGATATCGGCGCCGCTGCGGCGTGCCTGCTTCAGATCCAGTACGAATTTAGCGTACTTTCCCAGTTCGCGTTTCATCATTTTAAGGAAGTCAAGCTCGCCCGAAAGGCAGTAGCAGACGTTTTCCTGTGCCACGGTTATGCCGTATTCCTCTGCGATCTCTGCAAGCAGACGGAATTGCTTTACATAATGCTCAGGCGTGCATTTGCTGCTCTTTATCGCACCGTGCAGCACGAATATCTTTGCACCGAGTCTGTTCATGCCCTCGAAAAAGCCGTGGTAAAGCGTCAGCA
>JAZKZL010000177.1:0-31542 GCA_045612645.1 Oscillospiraceae bacterium | reverse complement strand
GATTATCTTATCTGTGAGATTGCTGTTATCCGCTACCTTACACGGCACTTTTGTCCAACCTAGTTCGTTGGCAGCTCGGAGGCGGTATCTACCGCTGATTATCTCATACTCGCCGTTCATAACGGAGCGTACAAGCAACGGCTCCTTAACTCCCTTTTTGGAGATAGAGGTTTTCAGTTCCTCAAAAGTTTCAGGGGACATCTCCGCAAAGATGTTGTTAGGACGCTCTACAAGTCTGTTTATCTCGATAAGCTCCGAGGAGTCTGCGAAAATAACGCTGATATACTCGTCAAGATCGCCTACTTTCATCTCAACAGGCAGAGGGATTTCCTCTGTAACGGGAGGCTTGGGTGTAACTTCGGGAGCTACTTTTGGTTTGGTTGGGGCAGGTGGGGGTGGTGCTTTGGTCGTAGGTGTGGGGTGCGACACGGTGTCGCACTTGGGTTTCTGCTCGTTCTGTTTCGGAATATGCACATTCTCCGCTTTAACAGCTACCTTTTCTGTCTGTTCATCTTCGGGCAGGGGAGCATATTCATCATCATCGACTTTAACAGGCACTTGTGCAAGCGGTTTCTGCGGGGTATTCTGCTGAACGGGGGCAGCTTTGCTCTGCGGTGGTGCTGTGGGAGTGCCGCCGTTGTCGATATTTGCCTGTGCTTGTGCATACTGTGCCATTTTTGACATATCCATTGTATATTTCACCTCAATTCGTTTTGTAAAGGGATATTCAGATTGGCTAAACAGTGTTTAGCTAATTCAGATCAAGCCTGTCTGTCCATTTCCTCATCAGCAGCTTTCTCAAATTCCTGCCATTCTTTTAGCCATTCCTCGTGCTGCAAGCAGAAGATTATGAAGTCAAGAATATCGTCATTGGAATAATCCTCGCCTATGATCTCCGTAACCTCATTTCTTGCAAGTGATATATTGGAATTGCTTGTAGATCTGGGTGCGGTAGCCTTTGGCAGAGTTTCTGTCATTTCCTCTGTCTGTTCAGTTTTTGGCTCGGTAGTTACGGTATCCTCTGCGGTTTCTTCCTGTTCGGTAGGAGTATCGTCCTCACGCTCGGAGGTTTCGGTAGCCGAACTGCTCTTTTTGGCAGGTGGAGCAGCTACGCTTTCAAGCACTTCTTCCATATCTGCGAATGATATAGGATGGCGAAAGCTAGTTCTGTATATTTCTTGTGCTTGCTGTTCGGTAAGCCTGATCTCCTCGTTCTCTGCGAGGAAATTACCGACTACGCATTGATTTTGCTCGTCCATTCCTGCGAGGAGGACAGCAGCTCGGAGTATCAACTTGCCGTTATCCAACATTTCCATAAGGCTGCTGCATAATCTTGTGCAAGCGAGGTATCTCTGAACAGTACGGCGGTTTTCTCCGTAACGCTCTGCAACCTCATTGGTAGACTTGCAATGCCCAAGAGCCACAAGTGCCTCACATTGCATTTTGTAGGCGAAAGCTCGTTCAGAGGGGAGCAGCTCTATACGCTGACAGAGGTTTGTATCTACAACAACGAGCTTTGCCTGATGATCGTTCACATTCATTATCGTAGCGGGAATTGTTGTCATTTCAAGCCGTCTGCAAGCCTCCGCACGATTATGCCCGGCGAGTATCTGATACTTGCCCTCACCGAAAGGACGCACGGTTATGGGAGTGATAAGTCCGTTTGCCTCGATGGATTTCATCATCTCCTGCATTTTTTCCTCGGAATACAGCTTGAACGGCTGGTTTTCCCACGCTACAAGGTCTGCTATATTTACCTCGCCACGGGTGAGCTGAACATCATCGGACAGAAAGCTCTCCATCTTCAGCTTGCCCTTGTTGGCTGACGGTGTAAGATTAAATGCCATTTTCTATCTCCTCCTCATCGTCGTATTCCGCAACAGGCTCATTGCCCATAATCTCCTGCACAAGCTGACGATACTGCTCACCGACTACGCTGTTGTGGCGGGATATGAGTGATCTCTGCTCGGCGGTGCTGTTAGCTGCCTCAACTCTGCGGCTTATGGTGGTGTTGAACACAAGCTCACCGTAACGCTCTTTCAGAGCTGCGTCAACCTCGTGGGACATCTTGGTGCCGTCGGTCATCGTTTCAAGTATGCCGAGGATAGATATATCAGGGTTGAGGTTGTTCTTTACAAGGTTGAATATATCTTCAAACTGTACGATACCGTTCAGAGCGAATTTCTGCACCTGAACGGGAATGATAACGCTGTCTGCGGCGGCAAGTGCGTTTGTAACAAGCATTCCGAGGGAGGGCAGACAATCTATGATGATGTAGTCATAATCATCAAGATTACGGTCGTTGGCTATTGCCCGTTTAAGTATCTGCTCTCTACACATCATCTGTGCGGCATATCTCCTGTCGCCCTCTGTTGGCGGCGTCCGTGCCGCCTTTTGGGGCGACGGTGCAAGCATCGTGCTTGCAGCTGTGGCAAGCGTAATATCTGCGGGTATGTAGTCGATATTTTCGCTGTCATTAGTGAGAATACAAGCCGACGGAGCTACCGTACCTTTCATCACCTCAATAATGGTAGGCTTGTCCTGTTCAAAATCATATCCGAGATAATCCGAAAGATTACCCTGCGGATCAAGGTCGATACAGAGCACCTTTTTGCCCTGTTCGGAAAGTCCTGCTGCTATGTTTACAACGGTGGTAGTTTTACCAACACCGCCTTTCTGATTTGCTATTGCGATTATATTTCTCATAAAATCCTCCTATTCTATTCCGACGATGTTGCGAAATTCTCTCATAGCACCGTGTCCCTCATAGTCAAAGCTATTGTTGGGCAATTCTAGGTATTCACGGGTTTGTAGGAACAGTGCTGTTTTAAGATACGCTTTCATATCGTGTATCTTGCCCTTTTTGAGATATATCGTATCTGACACCTGCATAACAACATCGCTGTTGATACGGCTGATAATCGAGTATATATCTTGTGGAGATACCAACTCGTCCCCAAAAGTCTGCGATTTTGTAGCGGTAAGTAGCTCATATATAGCGTCCACTACATTGTCAGCGAAAGCAGGTCCCGTAACGCAGCTTATAAGCTGATATTTTATGCTTGCTCGGATTTGGTTTTCAACATCGACTTTTTTTGTTTGCGTCGGTGTGTCGTGGACATAGGGGATACGCCGATTACAGCGAAGCGTATCAAATTCAGCCACGTGAGTATTCTCATTTGAGCGGGGCGAATTTGATGTAATCGGCGTTTCTCCGGACATAACAATCATATTAAGATTTTTATCTTTTGATTTATTATATTTAGATTTGTCCTCCGTTTCGGCGGAACCTGTTCCTCCATTTGGGCGGAACTTGTCGGCACTTTCGGGCGGAGCTTGTTCGGCTGCATTGGCGGTACTTGTTACTCCGTTTTGGCGGAACAAGGAAACACCTTGCGGAGCTTGTTCCTCCGTTTCGGCGGAACAGGGCAGCTCTGCGGATTTCTTTTCGTCACGCTGCTTTACTTTTTGCCGATTTTTCTCTGCTGCGGCAGGTTTGATCTCCTCCATAATATCCTCTCCTTTACAGATAAGGCTTTCAATAATGGTCGGATCATCGACAATATAAAAGCTCCTACGAGCTGGCATACCTCGCTGCTCACATCTGATAAGTCCGTACTTGACGAGATTATCTATGCAGCGTTTCTGTGCCTTTTCACCGATGGCGGTGCTTTCCCGCATATCGGGAATAGTGGAATAAAACCACCCGTCCTCGTCTATCATACCTCTTTCAGAATAGTAGTACCACTTGGATATGATCGCACCATAGACGATAGCCTCATCGAGTCCTATGGCGTGGGCGAGGGGACGGTTTATGCTGATGGTGTTGTCGGGATTAAGCAGTTGGAATATGCTATTCATCATAACCTCCGTTCTGCTTATGGTACAGTTGTCCCATATTGCGTCCTCCGTTTTCTGTTCTCCGTTGTTCGTATATTTGCATAGCAGGGCGGTGGAGAACATAACCGCCCTCTGTCGCTATGCTGTTATTTAAGCCCGTCGGCTAATAACCTAGTTAATATATAAAAAAGCACACGAATTTCTCCGTGTGCTTGATATCGAAAGTTATTTTATTTTGGTATGAAGATGATTGATATAATATAAAAACGCACGAATTTCTCCGTGCGTTGATTTGTCGCAACTAAAGTAATGTGCAAAAGATGACTGTTTCAATACAATATGATACCCTTCATATTATATCCAAAATGTTTTTGTATGAGCAAATAAGGTTGTAGTAATGTGCCATAGTATCATTAAAATCTGCCACTTATTTGCCACTTATTATAATAAAAAATGCTGAAAATAACTACAAATCACTAAAAGCCAGTGCCGCATAAAACCGCATTATAATAGGCTTTGCAAGAGTTTGCTTGAAATGACTTGAAGTCGAAACTTAAATTCGATTCCCGTACGGGTCACCATCAACATTTGCTCACATTTGGCTTAACAAAGCCGATTGTGAGCTTTTTTGTTTTGCTCTGAAAAAGCCGTTGTCCGCTGCTTGTCCGCTATTCTGAAAGCAACTTGAGCGAGGAACCGCGCCAAAGAGTGGAAAGTGAGTTTAAGGCGTTGTTTCCATATATAATTAAATAAATCAGAAAAGCTGCCGTCTGTATACACACGAATAATCCGACTTTTACAATGTTATAAATGATCAACCTCCGCATACGAAATTCCGTACGCGGAGGTTATTCTTTATTTAAATATATCTGAGCTTTCGGGGAAACCTCAGATGATCTCGGGTGTTATATGTATTAGCAATGATCATTAGTCAAGCGTAGAGGCGCATTTTTTGCATCCGTCATATTCTGCCGCAATTGCTTCACTTAGGCTCATTTCGGTGTAATGCTTCATTCCCGAGCAATTTGATTTTGTGTGGTATTTTCCCGAGGAGCTTACATATACGATATCCTCAGTGATGTCGGAAATATCGGCGTTTTCCATCGGGAGCGTTTCGGTGACTTCGGGTTGGATCGTATCATAGCATTTGCCGCAGGGGGAATGCCCTGCCGTCAAAGCGGCGTCAAGGCTCATTTCGGTATAATACTTCATTCCCGAGCAATCTGACCTTGCGTGATATTTTCCCGAGGTGCTGACATACACATTTTCCTTGGGTGCATCGATGATGTCGGCTACTTCGATCTCCGTTTCGATGAGATCCTTTGCGCCTGAGTACTCTGTACCGGCGTGATATTTTTCAGCAGAGCTTATCAAAACGGTGATGCTGTTGCTTGTCCCGTGAGCTGTATCATGCAGTCTTTCTGAATATGCCGCTGTTGTGTGCGGAACGCTTTCCTCAGTGTATTCAGATGTATATGAAGGCACCGAAACGTCGGGTATCTGCATATCGAGGCTGTTGCTGTCCCTCAGAATAGAACTTCCTGCCGATGCACACAGTATTGCGAAAGCTGCGCCTGCCAGTGCAATATTCTTTTTAGTGATCCCAGACATTAAATCACTCCTGCGATATTTATCATAACTTGAGTATATCGCATATTCGCAGGTTTGTCAACCTGTGTCGATTTCGGAGCGGCTACACAAGAGCCTTTAATGCAGCTGCCACTGTTCTGATTTCATCCTCTGTGTTGCAGTGGGAAAGCGACAGCCTTACTGCACTCTGTGCCTGCTCTGTGGTTCTTCCTATACCGAGCAGTACGTGACTTGCGCCCATGCCCGAGGAACAAGCCGCCCCTGCGGAGGCGCAGATACCTGCCTTGTTAAGCTGATACACCAGCCGCTCGCCCGAATGTCCCTCAAAGCAGAAGCTGATATTGCCGCAAAGCCGTTCTGTGCGGCTGCCGTTCAGCGTTGCGCAGGGGATTTCGCAAAGCTCTCCTATAAGAATATCGCGGAGTCTTGCAACATACTGCGTGCGCTCCTCAAGATGAGAGACCGCATCCGTCAGCGCAGCAGCCATTCCCACGATTGCAGGGAGGTTTTCCGTACCTCCGCGCTTGCCCATTTCCTGAGTACCGTGAATGAGGGGGAAGACCTCTATTCCGCCGCGTACATAAAGTGCGCCTGCGCCCTTTGGTCCATGAAATTTATGCGCAGAGAGCGACAGCATATCACAGCCGAGCTGCCGCAGGTTTATCGGCAGATGTCCCACTGCCTGAACGGCGTCCGTGTGGAACAGGATATTATGCTTTTGGCATACAGCGGCAAGCTCTTTTATCGGCTGTATCGTGCCGATTTCGTTGTTGGCGGTCATTACCGAAACCAGTGCAGTATCGGGGCGGATGGCACGCTCCAGTGTTTCGGGAGTGAGTCTGCCCTCGCAGTCTGTGTTCAGCAGAGTTATCTCGAACCCACGCCCTGAAAGAGCTGAAAGAGCGTTAAGCACGGCGTGGTGTTCTGTTTTCTGCGAGATGATGTGCCGCCTGCCGAGCTTTTCTCCCAACTGTGCTGCGGAGAATATCGCCATGCTGTCGGCCTCGCTGCCGCCCGAGGTGAAGAATATCTCATTCGTGGCACATCCGAGACTTTCTGCCATTGCTTTTCTTGCGCAGAACAGCGCCGCCGCCGCTTTTTGTCCCATCTCGTGCTGAGAGGAGGGGTTACCGTATCCGTCTCTCAACAGAGGTATCATAGCGTCGAAAGCCGCCCCACAAAGCGGAGTGGTAGCGGCGTTGTCGAAGTATATCATGCTCATGTGGAGGCGGCTGCGGATGTAGCGGCGGTATTGGCGATAATGGCACACATTGCAGCCTGCTGAGCGGCGATCATTGTGAGTGTTCCCGCAAGTGCAGCATTAGTAGCGGTGTTCGGCTTGTGGAGAGTGGATACAAGCATCGCAGCATGCATGAGACGGGTCTTTTTATCGATGCCGAAGGTACCGTAGCCGGGCTTTCCGTCGAGGAAGTCATCCACCTCGATCATATACTGAATCACAGAAGCGGTATCGTCAGCCGCCATAGCAAGAGTGCCGAGTACGCTCAGCTCATAGTATTTTCCGTACTTTCTTCTCTTTGCGGAAAGTGCATTATACAGTGCAGTAACCTTTGCGCATTTGTCCTTAGGCGCACCATCGTACAGGGCAAGCACATGGGAGAGTGTCTGAGCGGAGTTCTTGTCCGATGCCAGCTTTCTTGCGATGGAGTAGCATTCCTCCATGTCGTCAAAAAGCTGCTGATCCTCCTTTTCGGAGAACGCCATCAGCACTGCGAAAACGCTGTCCTCGCCGCCTGTCAGGAACGGATGAGCGTCTTTCATCATACCATAGAGCTTTTTTCCTCTTGCTGCAAGGCGGTCAGCCTCGCTTACAGGAGCCATGCCTGAAATTATCGCGGCGATGAGTGCGGTGTAGCTGCCGCCCGAAAAATAATTTTTAAGAATATCGTAAATAGCCAGTGTATTTTCAAGGCGCACGGATGGCTCGGCGTCCATTGCCATCATGGATATCATGGGGAGCTTAACATTGCTCCTGAAATTTGAGAAGAAGCCTGTGCGTGATTCCAGCAGCTGCTTTGCAAGCTGCAGACGTGCGGGGTCAGCGGTCATATCCTTTTCGCAGAAGCTGCTTGCGCACACGGGGAAAAGCAGCTGATTCTCCCAGCGGAATTCGTCTTTCAGTATATCACGGTTGAGTATAAAGCGCTCGCAGAGCGCTTGAAGCTGTTCGGTCATTTCAAAACCTCCTGAGTTTTATATTTCAAGTATAACACAAATGGAGTGGTTAGTCAATCGGAAAAAGCCAATCGTAAAGCTGTGATTTTTCAGACAAACCTAATGATTGCCATAAGGGAAATCCGAGAGTAGCTTTTGCCATAAAAAAAACGTCCGGTGGACGGTTTTTAATATGCCTATGCTGAATGAAAAGATCTCACACCATAATCGTGCAGCCACCTGCGAAAGTGAAGCGGTTTTGCAAAGCAAAATCGGTTTTCCTTGAGGGAAAACCGAATGAATAGAGTATTCACACAACAATCGGGCAGCTACCCGCGAAAGCGGAACGGTTTTCGCCAAAGCGAAAACGGATTGCCATAAGGGCTATCCGAGCTGAGCTTTTGCAATTAAAAAACCGTCCGGTGGACGGTTTTTTAATATGGAGCTGGGAATGGGACTCGAACCCCTTAGCAAAGCCTATAAAAGTGTATTGTTAAGCCGCAAATTTATTTTTGTGTTGCATTTCGTGTTGCACAAAACTCGGATGCTTGCTTTCTGAGCAGATTTGCATACTCCTCCATAGCTGACGGGAAAGTGTGCTGATATACTCGCTCGATCATATCCACGGAGTTGTGACCCATCATCTCGGCGATGTACTTCTGAGGCATACCGAGCAGCAGGCAGCGGCTTGCAAAATGATGGCGTAGAGCATGGAAATTCAGATGCTTGGATAGCTTGTGCTTGTCTCTGAAGTGCAGCCATCGTTTCGATATAACAACAGAGGTTGCATTATATATCCTGTCGCCGTCGGCGTTCTGCCGAAGCGTTTCTGCAATTTCAAGCGGTATCGGCACGGAGCGATATCCTGATACCGACTTGGGGCCTTTCAGCTCTGCACCGTTCTGACCGTCTACTCTCGCCTGTTTGATGTCTATATGGTCGTCGTGGATGTGTTGTAGTTCCAGACCGCTTATCTCAGAAGCTCTGAGTCCGCATTGAGTTGCTAGGAGTAGTGGTATCTCTATATTCGTGCCGGATGCCAGCTGAGCTATGCTCTTAACTTCCTTATCGTCAGGTACATATATATCCTTCTTGTTTTTCTGCGGCAGGGTAGTTCTCAGAACTATCTCGGGGCGGTGTATCTTCAGCACGGCGGATATCAGCCCGTGAGCATTGCGGCAGTATTTCGGGCTGCGAGTTTTCGCCATTATGTTGAATGCCTGTTGAATATCCTGCGCAGTGATATCTCTGAGCTTCAGAGCCATAAGTTCGGGGACGCAATTGCGCAGCACTGCATTATAGCCCTTGACCGTCGAGGGAGACAGTACATTCTCCTTGTTCTTGATGTATTCCTCTACTGCTTTTTTCAGCGGCATTTCCGATCGATTGATATCGATATGGAGCTGATTAAACTGCGCTGCAAGGTACTCTGCTTCTTTTTTGGTCGATGCAGTGAAGCTCTTGTATTGCCTTTTTCCATCTGCATCTTTGCCGATGTACAGGTTGACTCTCCAGTTGCCGCTGGGGAGCTTTTTTGCCCTTGCCATAGCATCAGCTCCTTTCTGAGTATCATTACACCCTCAATTATTTCAGCTTCTTTTTCTCCTGCTCACGTTCCAGCTGAGAAATGCTCTTATCGGGCGTGGGAAGATCTTCAGGCATAGTGCCGCCGAGTTCCTTTATTGTTTCACGGACTTTCTTTCCTACATCATAATGCGTCTGATACGCCTCCTGCTTTGTCTGGACATTATCACGGCGCAGTTTTTCGTCTGTTTGTGTTGCTCGGAACAGATTTGCAGCAAGTTCAGTGCTTCCCATGTGGTCGAGTATCTTCTGACTTTTCTTCAAGCCTTTGCGTGCGTGTATTTCCTTCGCACCAAGACCACCGTACAATCCCTGATAGCCCTTATTCTGGAATATAGCATATTCCCTTGGTTCAATAATGCCCGCCATTTGAGCAGCTTCCGCAAGGGATTTATTATGCTCTGTCATTTCACGTCTGATAGCAAGGCGCTTCTGCTCCTCTGTATATGTATCGTAATCCTCAATAAGCTCCTGCTGTCTTGTTTTTACTGCGAAATATGTCTGTCCTACTGCTATAACTTCCTTGCGGGGGTCGCCGTTCATTACTATCAGATAGCAGGCATATCGGGAGAGCATTACATCATCGATTACTCTTTCCGCTCCCGAACCTAAATCAACCTTTTTGTTGACGTCAACAAAATGGTCGGAAACCGCATTATTACTAGTTTCACAAGCCGTCTTAGCCTTGTCGATTATTTTGCTGAAATTTCTCCATTCGGTATATTCAAGAACTCCCTGCAACTCACGGGCAAGCCAGTATTCCTGTCCATGCTCATTCACGTGCTTGATATCCTCAAAGGTCTGCTCGGTATATGTAGCAATTATTTCCATAATTCTCCTCCTTAATTTGTATTTTCCCCTGCTCTTTCGGGCAGGGGAGAACTTTTATTTCAGCGTTATTTTAATCTTTAGTTAAGAGACGCCACTTCTTCATCGGTTGAGGTTGAGTTTTTACTCTCGCTTTCATTTTTTTCGATAGACTCAATTATCTCTATGACCATTTGATAAAACCTCTTTTCATTTGTACCGCGAGCGGAATCATGAGCCATACGAATCATAAAAAAGCTCAAAGCAACAAGTGTTAATCCGAATGCGACCCATAACATTATATCATATCCTTTTTGAATAGTAAGGGCCATAGTAAAGACACCAATCATAAATGAAGCAAGCACAGGAATTATGCTAGAAACGAAAACATTGGTTTTCTCGATATAGTTTTTATAGCATTCGTAAATTCTGTCGCGTTCATCTTTATCGTAGCTTTTTATTTCTTGTGTCAACTTGCACTTCATGTCAGAAAAAGACGTATATTTAAACTTTTTGTTGCACAAAGCTTCATAAGCATTAGTCTCTTTTTTTATTTCCTTATGCAGAGTAAGATCTCGTTTTTCTTGGTTTTTCATGTTTATATCCTCCAAATCATTATTTTCCCCTGTCAGTTCGGGCAGGGGAGTTTTTGTTATATCTTGCCCGTAGCCACTATATTCCTCACCATCTGCGCAAAGCCACGTTTTGAGCCGTGCAGTTTGACATTACCACACTGAGTATAGCATCTGTTCACAAGTTCATCGGAGTAGTATTCTGCCATGCCGTGTATCCTGTCGACAACGTATGTGGGATAATCGTCGATATATTCGTCGGCATAGTCATAATACAGCAGCTGTATGTAGTAGGTGAGGGATTGTTGATAGTTGCAGGTCTCGAAGTACAGGTTTGCGAGGTCGTACTTGGTATGGCGCATAGGGGAGCGGGAATCTTTCTCTTTAAGAATGATCTCTGCTGCTTCCGTAAAATTGGTGACGCCTGTTTTCCAAACCTTTTCATAATCTGATAGAGTGATGTCATAGTGACACTTGTGCAGTTCCACAAATCCCTGATTGAGATCAAGGAACGCTTGTCCGTTATCTGTAAGCTTCAGTCGATGGATGTGCTGTGTTTCAGAGGCAAGCTGTTCCTCGCTCAGATTGGCGGCTAAAGTATCAATGAGCTTCTGCTTTTTACCTGAGCAGGGGAGGTTATACTTTTTGAGCAACTCCTTTAACTCATCCACTTTCATGCGGTTCAGTTTATCGATGCCGCTGCATTCTGTCAGCAAGTTATCTTTGATCAATTGATTGTGATATTTTTTCGGATCCAGTATGTTCAGTTCGTATTTCAGATACTGCGGATAATCGCATCCCACGGGATAACCATATGCTGCCCAGACGAGGAAAACCGCCTTGTTGTATATCTCCCGTATCTGAGCAGAGGATAGCTTGGCAGGGGAGGTCTGAATGAGTTGTGCAGGTGCAGCTGAATTTTCACCGAGCAGCTCATATCTCATTCTTTCAAGTGTGCTGTCAAGGTGTTCGTTGTTGTCATGCGTGCAGTATTCACTGCGGCTTGTAAAGTTCGCTCTCATGCTTTCTGCGTACTTATCGAAACGATTCTGTCTGCCCTTTGGAGTTTTCAGCGCGCTTATCTTATCGCATTCGGTATAATATGACCTGTCAATGAAACAGTTTACCATATCAGGCAGTTTATCGTTGAGATAAGCGATCCACACTTTCTGCCGCTGTTCGTTGGCAATCTGATATGCAAATTCTATTCTGCCGAAAAACGTTTCACAGTTTGTTGTGCTGTCGATGAGGGCGAGAGTCTCATCAAACTGCTTGCTTCGGGTCTGCAGCTGCATTGATGCTGTTGGACGTTGGGGATTGCGGCGCTTTTTTGCTGTTTTTTGAGGCTGCAGAAAGTATGCAATGATGAGTATAGTTATGATAAAGATTGCAGGTATATAAAGGATGATAGCTTCAGGATAATACATTATATCGCTCCATTTATGTCATCGTTTAATATGTTTTAAATACCGAATCACGTTTCTGATCATTAACATAAGCGTCTATTTCTGCTCCGTATTTATCGTGGAAATCGCTGGTCAGATATGCCGATTTAACCGGCATACGGTTTAAACTATTAACTCTTTTTATGGCTGCTTCTGGAGAGATACCAAACAATTCGCTTAACGTAGTTGTGGATACCTTCACACCTTTTTTTAAGATCTCAAAAATAATAGGTATTGGTGTAAGGAATTCAGCTGCAAACCAGTGTGCTTCGACCTCTTCATTGCCATTATCTTTCTTGTGACCCATATAGATATGACCGATTTCATGAGCAATTGTCCATTTCAATCTTGGCTCATATTTATTTACATCATGATAGAGGATGACACTGGACATTCCTGACTTAACGGTGTATCCATCTTTCATTTTACCGTTTGAAGTCAGATCTGAAACCGAACAATTAGTTCTGGCAGCGTAATTTTCAAAAGTGTCAATGTATATTTCTCTATCAAAATCCAGTGTATTTATATTCAACGAAAAGTCGTTGGTCGGTTGCATGAGACGTAATTCCCTTGCGAGCTTTTCAGCTTTATCGAAATTTGGCTTGATATCCATTAATCCTCCTTGTTGCCTCTTTTACCCCTGAGATATGCATTTATAGTATTTTCTACTGCTGTTATTACAACTTTTCTGTCCTCAATCGGGATATCTTCTAAATGCCGAGCTACTAATATTATATCTTTATCAGTCGAATATTGCTCTCCATTTCTATAATCTGATTTTCCTACTAACCAATCCAAGGTAACATCAAAATAATCTGCTATTTTCTGCAATGTAGCAGTTCTTGGTGTTGCTCTACCTGTTTTCCAGTCAGACAGTGTAGTTTGCGTTACTCCGGTATCTTTTGACACCCGGTATGCAGTGATCTCTTTTTCTTGCAATAATTGCACAAAACGGTCGTACATATCAATCTCCTACTTGTTTAAAATTCACAAATATTCCTCATACTTGTAAAATTCTAAGTAAAATAGCTTGACTACTCGTAAATTATGTAGTATCATAATACTTGTAAAAAGCAAAGTACACAGAAAATTACGATACAAGGATATAATTTGATTGGGATATTCATAGTATATCACATTTTCGTAGTATTTTCAATAGTGTATTTGCACGAAGGGAGATGAAAATATGTACAGCAAATTTGTGCGATTGTTACAAAGGGACAATGTTACTCCATATAAAGTTGCAAAAGACACTGGAATTTCTCAGTCAACTTTATCAGATTGGAAAACGGGCAGAGCTACGCCTAAGACTGATAAACTTGTAATACTCGCACGCTATTTTAATGTAACAATTGACTATTTTTTTACAGAGGAGGCCCCATGAAACAATTAATCCCCATGGACACTTTAGGAGTGTTCGCAGACACAAATGACACAGCCAGGGTGAACTCCCTGTTTGTGGCAAAGTTCTTTGAGAAAGACCATAATCATGTCATGCGAGATATTAAAAACCTCGACTGTTCAGAAGAATTTCGACAGTCCAACTTTGGACAGTCCTCTTACATTAATGATCAGGGCAAGAGACAGCCTTGCGTAGACATGACCCGTGACGGCTTTACATTCCTTGCAATGGGCTATCGTGGAAAGAAAGCTGCGAAGTTCAAGGAGCTGTACATAAAGCGCTTCAATGAGATGGAGAAATTCATCAAGACACTTGTGACCGCCCGCAAGGAGTTCCCTCTGCTGACCGAGAACATCAAGCTGATACACGACAACCCCAAGCCTTATCACTTCAGCAACGAATGTGACATGATAAACCGCATTGTCACAGGAATGTCTGCAAAGCAGTTCAGACAGGCTCACGGCATTGCAAAGGGCGAGAGCATCAGACCTTTCCTCTCCCCCGAACAGATCGAGCTTATGGACAAGTTGCAGAAGGTGGATATTGGTCTGCTGCTTGCAGTTCCCGATTACGAGCAGCGGAAGAGGCAGCTCGAATGGTATGTTGCAAGGCTGAAGCGGCAGATAGCATAAAGGAGGTGAATATATGCCCAAACTCAAACCCTCAGCGATATCGGCTGCGGCGGATATCGTACAGAAGAACATCGCCGCTCGTGGAGCGTATTTTGGCGCTCATACAGACAGGGATTTTGCGAAGCTGTTGTGTATGCCCTCATCCACATACGGCGACTACCGCAGAGAACCCCGTAGATGGCCGCTTGACCGCCTTATCATGGCGGCTATGGCTCTGAAAGTGCCGCTGTCCTGGCTGATGACTGACCACAGCGGTGAGATCAAGGAGGAAACCCAATGAACGCCGATATCCGAATGACGGCGAATGAGATCCGTCGCAACTACAACGAAGCTAAGGACAAGCCTAAGCAGATCACTATCCTTGCAGATATGAATATGTGCAAGAGATCAGACATCAAGCAGATCATTGACGGTTTGACGGATGAGCTGCCATCGCTTGAAACAAAGAAGAAAGCAAAGAAACAGTACATACCGTCAACACATCGGCAGGGTCAGCGGCTTTCCGATAAAGAAAAGGATACTATTCTTCGTATGCATAAAAACGGAAAATCTAATACTCGAATAGCTGATACGATCGGCAGAGCAGAAGAAACCGTGAGGAAATTCATCAATAGAACTCAGGGCAAAAAGGAGGCAGAAAACGTGATATTCGCAGAAGAATTCGCACCTGCAGAGCGTGATAAACTCACCGAAGAGGTCACAGAAACAACAGCCAACGTAACAACACCTTTGATGGCACCGCTGGCAGACCTCGGCGCTCCTGAGATAGCGGGTGCAATCATGGATTGCCTGATGCACGACTTCGCAGGCTATATCATCGAGATCAAGGCTACGGCTGATACATACACGGTCCGTGTCAAGGGCGACGCAGAGGAGATCGTACATACAAAGAGGAGGACAAGCCCGTGAGCAAGAAACCACCCGAACTCACCACAAAGCAGTTCATCTGCGGAGCGATAATCATTCTGTTGGCATTCAGCGTGTTCGGCTTCACAGGCTCATTGGAGTGGGGCAAGATAACCGTATTAGAATACCTGCTCATAATGGCGGCTCACTTTGTTGTGATGCTGATAACGGCTTGCATCGGTGGCGGGGTTATCACCGATGCAGACGATGAAAAACTCCATCGTTACCATGAGCGTTTGAACGAAGCTTTTCACAGTAACACAGAAAAGAAAAACCGCCGCTGAACGGCAATTCAGCAAGCGGTCAAAACAATGTATTACATGGTCATTGTACCATAGAAAGAGAGAATTGTCAAGATGGCAAAAGAAACATACAAAAGCAGGGTGTATACAGACCGACCGTCATACGCTGATCTTCCTGCACCTGACAAATTTCAAGCCATAGAGGGCATTATCTGCACAAGGCTCAGGCAGCACCCGAAGGCTATCTGCTCATATTCGGGCGGCTCTGACAGCGATATCATGCTTGATCTGATCGAGCGCACACGCAGGGACTTTAATCTTCCTCCTGTCAAGTATTGCTTTTTCAATACTGGTCTTGAAATGAAAGCGATAAAGGACCATGTTAAAGAAACAGCAGAGAAATACGGCGTTGAAATCGTGGAATACCGTCCCAAGATAGGCATTGTGCAAGCGGCTCGTACATACGGCATTCCCTTTGTATCAAAAATCATGTCGGGAGGTCTGTCGGAGTGGCAGAAGAAAGGCGTTCCGCTGTCCATCGCTGAGGAATATGAACAAGCTGAGGATAAGGCTGCCAAGCGTGCAGAGCTGAAAGAGCGCTATCCCAAGTGTGAAACGCTCATCAACTTCCTCTGCTGCTGTAATTCGGCAGGAGAGCCTCGCCCCAATATACAGCTCGTCATCAACTCCTCCAAGTATATGCGTGATTTCATTGCAGAGTACCCGCCTGACTTCACAATCAGCGCCAAGTGCTGCGATTATTGCAAGAAGCAGGTAGCTCACAGCGTGCAAAAAGATTACGAGATGATAATCACTGGAGAGCGCCGTGATGAGGGTGGAATGAGGTCTGTACCTCGCAAGGACAACACAACAATGTGCTTTGCAGAAACAGGAAACGGACAGTTCAGGCTCAGACCGCTATTCTATGTTTCGGATGCGGACAAGGCATGGTATAAGGAGACCTACGGCATAAGATACTCCGATGCTTATGAGGTCTATGGTCTCACAAGAACAGGCTGCTGTGGCTGTCCTATTTCGTATAAGGCTATCGACGACCTTGAGAAGATACGCCCTTATGAGCCGAATGTTGTCAAGGCCGCATGGAATATCTTCGGCAAAAGCTATGAGTACCGTATGAAATACAATGCCTATAAGGAAAGCAGAATGAAAGCTGAAAAGGCTCGGCAGGAGCTTGAATGCGGCGATTATGTGCAGGAGGTGCTCAGATGACAGAACTCATAGTAGACAACTTCGCAGGAGGCTACAGCCCCACCGCACCGGTTAGAGCCAACCTGCCTGAGATGTGCGGAGGAGGTAACAAATGAGCAGAACAGCAATAATCTACCGCCCCGACCCTGACGACGATACTCTTGCGGCCGTATTCCTCAGCACGGACCGTCCCACCGAGACACGCATATACGACGATGCAAGGGACCTTTCCTCTGACATAATGGAGCATATCCGCTCCCACGCTCCCTGCCTGTGTCATGGTCGGGAATACAGCGGAGATCTCAGCGGACTGGTGCTTGCAGTCAGCAATGAGAGCGGTTGGCTGAAGATAAGATATTCATACAGTGCCACCGATGATCCTATCGCCGCTTCCCTGTTCAGAGAGATCAGGCTGAGCGATCTTGCGGAAAGGAGCAGTGCGGCAGGGTGATAATCAACAAGATAAAGCTGTCTCAGGACTTCTCGGACGAATATCCTTGTGAGATAGAATACGAGGACGAGGATGAGGATACCGAGACTGTCCCCGAGCGCATCGACGACATCTGCGAGTATCCCGAACTCGGCTATTACTTCGGCTGCGAGCAGTGCGAGGACTGCCCTATGCTCTATGTGTGTCAGGAAAGGGATAGATACGGCATGAACGAGGATACATACAGAGAGGAGCGATATCATGTCCCTTGACAGCGGCGTAAAAGGCTATATCAAAGGCACTGCCACCGTGACGGTAAACTTCCCCATTGACGATAAGGGCAGAGAATATGTGCGGTGTGTCATGTGTCCGTTTCTTTCCAGTAACGAGAAGATATGCAGGCTGAACAGTGAGATAGTGGCATTTCCTAAGGCAAAAGTCGGAGACCACTGTCCGCTTACTATTGACGAACCTAAAAACATCCCCGAGGGCTTGGCGGCTTTCGGGCAGGATTAAGGAGGATGTATGAAATTCAGAGATCTGAAAGCATCTGAGATAGAGGTGCGAATACAGAGCGCCAAAGAAAAGGGCGTTGTGCTTCTGCTTTACAAGGATGCACGAGTGGATATGAACGTCCTTGATGAAACGATTGGTCCTGAGCGCTGGCAGCGTGAACACTACGAATGCAAAGGCAACCTTTTCTGCCGTGTCGGCATTCAGATGGATGACGGCAGCTGGGTGTGGAAATCCGACTGCGGCACAGAGAGCAATACCGAAGCGCAGAAAGGCGAAGCATCCGACAGCTTTAAGCGTGCCTGCTTCAACTGGGGCATTGGCAGAGAGCTTTATACATCACCTTTTGTGTGGGTGCCCGCCGATAAATGTAACATCAAGAACAACAACGGCAGATATGCCTGTTATGACCGTTTCAGGGTATCGTCTATCACGATCGAGGATAAGGTCATTACAGGGCTGTCTATAATCAACGAGAACACAGGCAGAGTGGCTTTTACATACGGTAAGAATACCGCTTCAGACAACGCTCCTGCGCCCTCTCAGCCGCCTGCAGAGCTTGATAAGGTGATATGCCCCCAGTGCGGCAAGCAGGTTCTTTCCAAAGCGGATAAGGACGGAAAGATGCACACTGCCGCCGAAGTGCTGCGGATGTGCGGCGGTGTTTGCGTAGAGTGCGGAAGAGCTAAGCATATGCAGAAAAATGCAGACTCTGCCACAATATGATAATGCATAAGAAAGCGAGGAATAATTATGTTCAACAAAGTAATCATGATGGGTCGTATCGTGAACGATATCGAACTCAAAACAACTCCTACAGGCGTAAATGTGGCATCATTCCGCATTGCAGTAGACAGACGCTTCCAGACAAAGGGCGAGGAAAAGAAGTCCGACTTCTTCAACGTTGTAGTGTGGAGACAGCAGGCAGAGTTTGTCAGCAAGTTTTTCAGCAAGGGTCGCATGATAATGATCGAGGGCGAGCTGAACGCACGTCCCTACACCGACAAGAACGGCAATCAGGCGACATGGTATGAGATAGTCGCAGATCACATCAGCTTCACGGGCGAAAAGAAGGACGGCTACACGCAGCCAACAGCACCTCAGGGAGCGCCGCCTGTTCCCTCTGCGATGGAGACCGACGATGATTATCCGTTCTGCTAAGATGGGAGGCATAAATGCCCACTATTGATAAAAAGCACTTCTTAAAGACCGTCACCATTCTCTACGACACCCGAGAGCAGAAGAACAAGCACATCCTTGACGCTCTCGCTGCCGCAGGGATTCCGACGGAACAGCGCAAGCTCGACTACGGCGATTACAGCTTCACCGCAGACGGCAGGGACTTTTCCCTGTCCTGCGTGGTGGAGCGCAAGGCGAATGTGGACGAGCTGTATACCAACATCATGAGCGATTTGAAAGACCGCAAAAACGGCTTGACAGGGCGTTTTGAAAAGGAACTATATGCAGGATCTCAGTTATCCAAATCCTTTACAATTGTTATCGAGAATATTGCGAACTGGGGCGAACTGAAAGATTACAAAGTGCCTGATTGGCGAATGGATGCTAACCCGTTGCGTTGTAAAAAAGACATCGGCGAACAAGTATATGCAACGCTCAGGGCGTGGACAGCGCAGAACAGGTACAATGCATCTATAGAATTCGTCAAAGATAAGGCAGAGACAGCTGATAGGATGTTGGATCTGTTTTATTACTACTGGCGCAGCTATAAAGAAATGACAGGAGCGAGGAGGGAGTAGCATGGCAGTTGACGGATTTATATCCATTCACCGAAAAATAATCAAATGGCAGTGGTACACCGATGCTACTGTTTCAAGGGTGTTCATACATCTGCTTCTGCTTGCGAATCACGAGGATAATATGTGGAGAGGAATCACCATAAAGCGAGGGCAGTTGATTACATCATATCGGCATTTGGCTGAAGCTCTTGGACTTTCATCCGAAACCGTACATCGTGCGGTAAAGAAGTTAGAAAACACAGGAGAATTATCAACTAAACCAAACGCTCGGTATACGATAATAACGCTGTTTAACTACAATCGGTATCAGATACCCCAAACGCAAACCAAACGCTCCCCAAACGCTAGCCAAACGCAAACCAAACCAAACAATAATAGTTATATTATAAATAATATAACTTCTAATAATGAAAATAATGAAAATAAGAATATAGCCTCGCCTGCGGCGAATGTCTCTCCCGAAAGCGGCTGGAAATCGAGGAGGGATCTCTGATGAGTTATGAACTGAATCAGGCTGATATCTTCGGTCTTACCCGACAGCTGACGCAGGACTTCCACCGCAAGGGGCAGGAGATCTTCTACAAGTTCTGCCCCTACTGCTCGGGCGGAGATCATCGGGATAAGGAGACCTTTTCCATAAACCTCGATACGGGCGCATACAAGTGCTTCCGCTCCACCTGCGGAGAGCAGGGCCATTTCGTTGAGATGGCGAGGGATTTCAATTATCGGCTTGAAGGCGTAGGCGAACCGCCAAAGAAGCAGTATCGCCGTTTCCGTGAGCGCAGGGAGATCGTGGTGCATGACGGCGCTATCGATTATCTCAGAAAACGTGGCATCGGTGAGAGCGTTACCCGCAAATATCAGCTGACCATCAAGAAAGGCACGGACAATATACTGGTCTTTCCGTTCTTCGACGACAAAGGCGAGCTGAGATTCATCAAATACCGCAAGACCGATTTCGACAAGACCCGTGACAAGAACAAGGAATGGTGCGAAAAGGACACCGAGCCTATCCTGTTTGGTATGCTGCAGTGTGACGACAGCTCTGACACGCTGGTCATCACCGAGGGACAGCTTGACAGCCTTTCGGTGGCTCAGGCAGGCATCGCCAATGCGGTGAGCGTGCCGACAGGCGCTCAGGGTTTTACATGGCTGGACGGCTGCTATGACTGGATCATGCGCTTCAAGCGGGTTATTGTATTCGGAGATTATGAGCGTGGTAAGATGTCACTGCTGGATACGCTGATGATGAGGCTTCCCCTGCCCGTATATCATGTGCGCTATGAGGATTATCTCGGCGAAAAGGACGCAAACGATATCCTGCGCAAATATGGCGAGAATGCAATCCGCAAGGCTATCGATAACGCAGTCCCCTGCGAAGTTCCTCACATAAAGAAGCTGAGCGAGGTGCAGACAGTAGACATGAACAGCCTGCCGAAGATCTCCACCAATGTGAATGGATTGGATAAGGTGATCGGCGGTATGTATCATGGACAGGTCATATTGCTCACCGGCAAGCGTGGCGAGGGCAAAAGCACCTTCATGTCGCAGTTGTGCGCAGAGGCGCTGGATCAGGGGCATGGGATATTCGCCTATTCGGGAGAGCTGCCCGACTATCACTTCAAGAGCTGGCTGGATATGCAGCTGGCAGGCGCAGCGAACATCTCGACTACTCACGACAAATACGGAAACGAGGTATACACGCTTACTCCGAGCGCTGCCGAGACCATCAACCGATGGTATGACGATAAAGCCTACATATACGACAACAGCGCTGTTTCGGATGATGAGCTTTCGGATGTCATCAAGTGCGCTGAGATGGCTATCCGCCGCTATGGCGTGAAGCTGATATGCATCGATAACCTGATGACGGCTATGGATGTGTCGCTAAGCGATGATCTGTACAGAGCGCAGGGCGAGTTCGTAAAGCGATTGAAGCAGCTGGCGCAGAAATATGATGTGGTGGCTATACTGGTAGCTCATCCCAAGAAAACGGCGGGAGAATTCACGAATGATGCGGTGAGCGGTTCGTCCGATATCACAAACCGTGTGGATGTGGTGATCAACTATCAGCGCTCAGGCGTAGAGCTTGACTGCGACAGCATCGTGACCGTCACCAAAAACAGACTGACGGGCAGGCTCATCACGGAGAAGGATCCCGTGAAACTGTACTTCTCGGACAAGAGCAAGCGCATACAGGAAGATACCACCGTCAGAGTATACGGCTGCTTCAAACAGACAGCGGACCAACTCCCCGAAGAACTGGAGGATATTTTCGATGAATTTCTCGGCTAAAGATATCGCACGCATTGCGCTGGATAATTCAAAGCTGGACAGCGTTACAGACCCGCCCGAAGAAATGGGCGAGCTTGAACGGGTGCTGTACTGGCAGCTGTATTTCCTTTGCAGGAGATATAGCAGCGGCGAGATCGACGCAGCGTATGCGAAAAAGCTCAAAAGCAGATATATTACCGAACACGAACAGGCTGCTCTTTCCCGCAGGATCTACAAGGAGACTGCAGAGCGCCGTGTTCGGGTGAATTTAGAACTACAAAAGGGTATCGAAAGCGGCTGCGAGTATTGCAGGAAAGCGCTGGGTGTCCTTGACGGAACACTGAAATGATGGAGGTACATAATGGCAATGACAATTGAAAAGGCAATCACAGAACTGGAAGAGATCAGAGATTTTGAGGTATCCTACAGCGGATACAGGGATGCGCTGAACATCGCTATCGATGCGCTGAAGGAGAAGATCGCTCCTGCGGCTGAGCCTGAGGAGACTACCGACGAGGAAGCTGACACCAATACCGATACGGCTGCAGACTGCGTCACAACCAACTGCACCAGCGAATGTCCCAGAGGCAGCTATGCGGAGGACGGCAAGGCGGTATGTGAACTGTACGCCGAGAAGTCTGACAGGATCAGGGAGATTCATGAAAGTGCGGAGGTGCAGGGATGACAACTGAGGAGAAAAACACGATATTGGCTAAAATATGTGCCACGCATGTAAATTGCGATGATTGCCCTATTGCGTCGCTCATGAATGAGAATGAAGTGTGTGAGTGGGATGATGAATGGATTGAACGGGTATATTCGGCAATATTCCCTGATGGTGTTCCCGACAAAAATGTCGGTGACACCGCACCCACCATCAAAGACAGCGGTGACCGCCGTGAATTTGATACAGGTGCAGTCCGTGATATGGCAGATGGCAAGGGCAGAATGGACCTGTTACCGTGGGCGGCTATCATGGAAGTATCAAAGCACTGCGAGAACGGCGCAAAGAAATACGGCGAACACAACGTGGATAAGGGCATCCCCACACATTCGCTGTGTGACAGTGCGGCAAGGCATCTGGCAAAGTATCTGGACGGTCAGACAGATGAGCCGCATCTGTTGGCGGCGGCGTGGAATCTGTTGTGGGCTGTCGAGATGACGGTCAAGCATCCTGAAGTTGTTGATACGCCGTGGAAGGAGGGTGATGTGTGATGACAGATAATGAGATTATCAAGGCGTTGGAATGTTGTAAAGATGAGGGCGTATGTACAGGATGTCCCTTGTTTGAACAGAAAACAGCTAAATGTATTACACGACTTAATTTTTATGCACTTGACCTTATCAACCGTCAAAAGGCAGAGATTGAACGATTAAAAGAAGCAAATGCAGGGCTTGCATTAGGCTTGTTGCACGATGTAGTAAACGATGACCCTATGTTAAGAAAAGAAATAACAGCAGTTGCTAAGGCTGAAGCAATCAGAGAGTTTGCAGAACGGCTGAAAGATATGCACAAGCACAACACGACATCTGTTGTATCATTGGTTACCCTTTTTGGTAACATCAACAAAATGGTTGAGGAAATGGTAGGTGAATATGATGGCTGAATACATTGAAAAAACGGCGCTGTTAGAAAAGGTTATCATTCCGAGCATCTCATCTGTGCTTGTTAGTGGCAATGAAGCTAAACGGATCAAGAAACTATGTACTGATACGGTTAAAAACACGCCATCCGCTGATGTCGCACCCGTGAAGCATGGAAAATGGAAATGTCGAGCAAAGCATCTAGGCGAATGTTCAGAATGTGGTGAGGTAGTGGCTATACGCTACAAATATTGCCCCAACTGCGGTGCAAGAATGGATGGTGGCGACGATGGCTAAGTGGATACCTGAAAACAATCGCCCTAAGAGCAGTATATGGCTTTGCTCAGAGTGTGGAAATAGAGCCTACTACATAGTAGGAAATGCCCGAAGAAAAGTCAAGCCTGATACAATCCCGTATAGGTTTTGTCCAAGCTGTGGAGAGAGGATGAACGGCGAAAAGCTGATAGAACGCTGTATTCAGAAAGGTGGCGACACCCCATGAAATGCAATCCCGAACAGAGTATGAAAAAGCGCATCGTCGAAGAAATCGCAGAGACCCTCGACGAGCAGCGCATAATATGGGAACTGCTGACCGTAGTAGTCCTGCATGATGAGTTCGGCTTCGGGCAGGAGCGCCTTGAACGCTGGGGCGATGCAATGCAGCGGATATACAACGAGTTCACAGATGAATCTAGATCTACTGATACACCCTATCGCAAGGGCAGCAAGAAGATGTCGAATATGGACACGGCAATCATCCGCAGGCTTCAGGGCTTACGCTCTTACAACATCGACTACCGCAAGATACTCGGCATTGAGGATGTCAAGGTGGACGGCGAGAGCATAGATACTGTGCTTGACAGGACGGAGAAAGGGATGATACTATGAGCAGAGAACAGGAACGCAATAGGCTGATGGAACTGCTGGAACAAGCAGAACTGGCATATATGGTCGATACTTCAAGGCACACTATTACTGAATACATCACTGATTACCTTCTCAATAACGGAGTGGTCGCACCGCCTGTTAAAGTGGGCGATACTGTGTATGAGATATTCCGTCGCAGATGCTTGCGGCAAAGAAAAGTTGTCGAAATCTTGATTGCTGAGGAACCTTCATTTGTTGTCGGTGGTGATATTTACAGCGAAGAAAGATATCATTTTTCTTTATTCGGCAAAACCGTATTTCTCACCAGAGACGACGCCGAAAAGGCACTAAAGGAGCGCACATGATGGCAAAGTTCTTTCATCCCCATGTATGGGAGCTTATAGACCGCATACACATACACGACCTCAAAGGTGACGGCATCGTATTCGTCCAGCGATGCCTGATATGCGGCAAAATCAAAAAAGTGAGGATATAATGAGCTGGCTCATAATAACCCCGCTCGTAGCGCTGGCGATCGTCGGCGTTATGTGGTGGATAGACGAGAAAGGAGATTGATATGTCAGCAACAAGATACATAAACGCATTCCGTGCGAAGTCCGCAACAGATGACAGATGGATGTACGGAGACCTGATCAGAGGAACACATATATCCCATCCGATGGGTGCGACAACGATCAAGTCTGATACGGTGGGAATGTATACGGGTTTGATTGACAAAAACGGCACGAGGATTTTCGAGGGAGATATTCTCGGTGGATACCTCGATGACGAATACCCGAATAACCAGACTGTCGTTGTTGTGGTATGGGACGGCTTCGGCTGGTATACTCAGCAGTATCCGAAGCACGGGCGTGTATCGCCTGACCTTTTGGAGACAAGCGACGGTAAACAGTTTGAAGTCGTCGGCAACATTCACGATAATCCTGAGCTTGTGGGAGGCGGTTAAAATGACATTGAAAGAGTTATCTCAACTGTATCATCTTAATCGTGAGATAGAGTTAGATCAACAGCGTCTGGCTGAACTGAGAACAAAAGCATCAAGTCCATCGTCTCCTAAGTTTGACGGATTACCCGGAGGCGGCTTCAGCCGAGAAAGCCGAATGTCTCGGTATACAGATGAGATTGCTGATCTTGAAGCTATTATATCCGCAAAGACCATCCAAAGCATACATGAACGTAACAGACTGGAGAGGTATATTACCACTATTCCCGATAGTCATACGCGCCAGATTTTCACACTGAGATTTGTAGAGGGTTTGTCATGGGATGCGGTAGCGATAAGAATGGGCGGAAGTAACAGTTGGAAAAATCTAAGCAATATCTGTTACAGATACATTGAAAAGTCGAACAGAGAAATTTGAGGACAATGAGGAATTTATCTGTGATATAATGCTATCATGGGGATTGACCGAAAAGGCAATACCTCCTTGATCAAGTCACCACCAGCGGTCCCGATGCCATTGGTGGTGATTTTATTTTCATGAAAAGGCGGTGAGCTTATGGCAAAGGGTAAATACGAGAAGTGGCTGGAGCCTGACGGCTTGCTGCTGCTTGAAGCGTGGGCGAGGGATGGTCTGACAGATGAGCAGATAGCACATAACATCGGCGTAAGACGAGAAACACTTTACGACTGGATGAAAAAGTATCCTAACATTTCTAACACCCTAAAAAGAGGCAAAGAGATCGTAGACGTACAAGTTGAAAACGCATTGCTGAAGCGTGCGCTGGGTTATTCCTACACTGAGACTACCTCTGAGAGGGAATTTGACCCGAATACGGGACAGTATCAGATGGTCGTGACAAAGACCGTTACAAAGCACGTTGTACCCGATACGACGGCGCAGATATTCTGGCTGAAGAACCGCCGCCCCGATGTGTGGCGTGATAAGCAGAATGTAGAGCTTTCGGGCAAGGTCGAGGCGCAGAATCCTTTTGCGGAACTCACCACCGAGCAGCTCATGAAGCTGGCAGGTGATGCCGATGACGCAGAATGAGGCTATTCGCTTCGGTGCGCAGTGCGAGCTTGCAAGGCGTGATTTCTGGTGGTATTGTCATGTTAAGGCTCCGAGCTTCTATACCAAAAGCAGAGGCTTTCTGAGTCGCCTGTGCCGTGATTTTCAGGACTTCTACGAGAGCGATGAACAGGTACTCATAATCAACACCCCGCCAAGACACGGTAAGAGCCGCACGGCGGGTTGTTTTGTAGAGTGGGCGTTGGGAAAGGACAAGCGGGAGAAGATCATGACAGGCTCGTACAACGAGACCCTGTCAACGAACTTTGCAAAGAACGTGCGCAACACCATCGCAGAGGAGAAGGCGGACGAACAGCGCATAGTCTTTTCTGATATCTTCCCCGATGTACGGATAAAGCGCGGCGATGGAGCAATGAACTTGTGGAGTTTAGAGGGCGGCTATAACAACTACCTCGCCACATCTCTGACAGGTACTGCAACAGGCTTCGGCGCATCCATCCTTATCATCGACGATCTCATCAAATCCGCACTCGAAGCGAACAACGCCGATGTGCTGCAGAAGCACTGGGACTGGTTTACGAACACCATGCTCTCCCGTCTGGAGGAGGGCGGCAAGATCATCATAATCATGACCCGATGGCATAGCCAGGATCTCGCAGGCCGTGCGCTGGATTTTTACCGCAAAGCCGGAGCGAGAATGCGACACATCTCCTATAAGGCGATGCAGGATGACGGCTCTATGCTTTGTCCTGATATTTTGTCGCTGGAAAGCTATCAGGGTAAGATCAGGGCGATGGGCGATGATATCGCATCTGCGAACTATCAGCAGGAGCCTATCGATCTCAAAGGCTGCCTGTACAGCAGCTTCAAGACATACGACACTATCCCCTCGGACAGCAGCGGACATCCGCTGTTCACCGAGATCAAGAACTACACCGATACTGCTGACACGGGCGATGACTACCTGTGCAGCATCGATTACGGTGTATATAACAGAGAGGCTTATGTCCTTAACGTGCTTTACACAAAGGCACCGATGGAGGTCACTGAGCCTGCAATGGCCAAGATGCTTATTGCCGACAACGTAACACTTGCCGACATTGAAAGCAATAACGGCGGTCGGGGCTTTGCAAGAGCGGTGGAGCGGCATCTGCATAGCCTCGGCTCCAACCGCTGTAAGGTCGAGCCGTTTTATCAGAGCAAGAACAAGGCTGCCCGCATCCTTTCCAATGCCACATGGGTGATGGAGCATATCTACTATCCCGCCAACTGGAAAGACAGGTGGCCTGAATACTATGAAGCCATGACACGATATCAGCGTGAGGGCAAGAACGCCCACGATGACGCACCCGACTGCACGACAGGCATAGCGGAGCGCATCAGTCATGGCGCACATTTCAGTTTTGACTAAAGGAGGCGATAAGCCGTGGTGACACTCGATCTGCATTCTCCCGTACAGAGCGGCAAGGTGATAGCTGCCGTAAAGCCGGGAATGACGGATAAGGAGTTCCTTGAACAGGAGATCAGAAAGTGGCTTGCGTCCCCGAAGCGCAAAGCGCAGATAGAGGGTGATGCGTACTATGAAGGTGCGCAGGAGATCCTCAGCCGCAAGCGCATGGTCGTTGGTGAGGATGGCGAGCTTATGGAAGCCAAGCATCTGCCCAACCACCGCATTGTGGATAATCAGTACGCAAAGATGGTAGACCAGAAAGCGAACTACCTCTGCGGTAAGCCTGTCACGTTCGATACCAAGACAGAGGAGTTCGGAAGAGCGCTGTCTGAGGTGTTCGGGCCTAAGCTGCAGCGACTTATCCGTATCACAGCGGAAAAGGCGCTTGCGGGCGGCAATGCATGGATGCTCCCTTACTACAACAGCAAGGGCGAGTTCAGCCTGTCTGTCATTTCGGCACAGGATATGCTGCCGATGTGGGCGGACACTGAGCATACAGACCTTGACTGCGCTGTGCATTTTTATCCCGTATATGTCTATGATGAGGATGGCAACGAGGAGATCGTCTACAAGGCGGAGGTATACCATGCTGACGGCGTGGAGCGTTTCATCTGGGAGGATGAGCAGCTGAAGCCTGACACCGATGCTGTTTCGGGTCCGTATGTGACCGTGACGGATGACAGCGGCAAGATACTCTCCTACAACTGGAACCGCCTGCCACTCATCTGCTTCAAGAGCAATCACAGAGAGATACCGCTGCTGCGGCGTGTGAAGTGCTTACAGGATGCGCTCAATCTTGTGATGTCCAACTTCGTGAACTGCATGGACGAGGATGTGCATAATACCGTCCTTGTTCTTCACAACTACGATGGCGAGAATCTCGGCGAGTTCCGCCGCAACCTTGCTACATTCGGCGTTGTAAAGGTGCGCAGCTTCGAGGGTGCAGACGGCGGCGTAGAGAAGCTTACCATCGAGGTGGATTCGGATAACTACAAGATCGTTCTCGACCTGCTGAAAAAGGCTATTATCGAGAATGCACGAGGTTATGATGCGAAGGACGAGCGCCTGAACGGCAGTCCTAATCAGCTGAATATCCGCTCTATGTACTCGGATATAGACCTTGACGCAAACGGAATGGAAACAGAGTTTCAGGCGGCTTTTGAGGAGCTGCTTTGGTTTGTGCGTGTGCATCTCTCCAACAGCGGCAAGGGTGATTTCATGGACGAGCCTGTTACAGTGATATTCAACCGTGACATCCTTATCAATGAGAGCGAGGCTATCGACAACTGCATCAAATCCGAGGGCGTTCTCAGCCATGAGACCATCGTCAAGCAGCATCCGTGGGTGGATGACCCGATAGAGGAGCTTGACCGCCTTGAATCGGAGAAGCAGAAAGCCATCGAGCAGGCAGACCCTTACCGTGCCGCATTTGAAAGCACACAGGGACAGCCTCAGGGCGGTGATGCGCTGAATGAATAATGCAGACTACTGGGCGAGGCGCTTCAAGCGTATGGAGGATGCCATACAGGACAAGTCCTATGACACCTATGTGAAGAATCTCGAAAAGCAGTACGATGCAGCTATCCGAGAGATCGACAAGGAGATGCGTGCGTGGTATCAGCGTTTCGCCGAGAATAATGAGATAAGCTATGTCAACGCCCGCAAATGGCTCACCACCGCCGAACTGGACGAGTTCAAGTGGACGGTGGAGGAGTACATCGAAAAGGCGAGGGAGAACAGCCTCAGCGGCGAATGGGTCAAGGAGCTGGAGAATGCCTCTGCAAGGGTGCATGTCTCCCGTCTTGACGCTTTGAAGTATCAGCTCAGGCAGCAGGCGGAGCTTCTCACTCAGGCGAAGATAAAAGCCGCCACCAACGCCGCAGAGCTTGCCTATACCGAAAGCTACTGGCACAGCGCATTTGAGGCGCAGAAGGGTTTAGGAGTAGGCTGGACGATGCAGGGCATTGACGGCGCAAGGCTTGATAAGGTGCTTTCCCGCCCGTGGACTACCGATAATCAGACCTTTACGGCACGCTGCTGGACTGATAAGGCAAAGCTTGTGGAGACAGTCAACCAGGAGCTTACCCGCATGATAGCGACTGGCGCTGCTCCCGATAAGGCTATCAACGCCATTGCAAAGCAGTTCAACACATCCAAGAGCAATGCAGGAAAGCTCGTTATGACGGAGAGCGCATACTTCTCCAGTGCGGCGCAGCAGGATTGTTTCAATGAACTGGGGGTGGAGGAATACCGCATCGTCGGCACTCTCGATAAATCCATGTGTGACCTTTGCGGCGGCATGGATGGCAGGGTGTTCAAGATGTCGGAGTTCAAGGTCGGTGCAACGGCGCCGCCTTTTCATCCGTGGTGCAGATGCTGCACGGCTCCGTATTTCGCTGATATGGAGGGCGTGGGCAGACGCTTTGCAAGGGATCCTGACGATGAGTTTACATACACCGTGCCTAAGGATATGACTTATAAGCAGTGGAAGGCTTTGCAGGATGATGATTCACTAAAACCTACAACATCCACACAGAACAATAATGATTTACAATCCCGCATTCGTTCACGTCGGCAGAATTTCCGAAACAGAAATGCTGAAACTCAGCAACCTGTTATTACTGATCTGACAGGAATGAATAATCAACAGCTTGCTGAATGGTCTAAGTCCAATTTAAAAACACAGATAGGCGATCTTACGGGTGTAAACAACGAGTTTGCCAAGGAAGCAATCGAGGCGGTCCGTGATTTTGAAAACAAGATGGGCGGCACTATTGATGGATTGTCGATTAAATTCGGCGGTGTGAAATCAGGGGCCTATGCTCAATATGATAGCAAGACAAACACCATTTTCCTTAAAAAGACGGGTGCTTTAGCTAAAGTCAATGAGCAGATGCAGAAAACCAACGAAAAAGCTATACGCAAAACAGGCAAAGTGTGGGATGCTGTTCCTACATATAAAGGCTCAATATTCCACGAACTCGGTCATGCGGTAGATCATAGCACTGGTCAATCACTGTCCGCCTCGCTGATGAAAACCAAAGACCTTGAAACCAAGGCGAAGCGCATATCCATCTATGCAGGCAATAGCGGTGCAATAGGTGCGCCTCGCACTTCAGAGGCGTGGGCTGAAAACTTCTCGGCGTACATGAGTGGTGGCTCCTATGCGAAGAGTGTTTCCGACGATATAACCTCGATAATAGATGATTATTTCAAACGGATATCCCTTGACAAATCTGCTAGAAGTGGTATAATAAAATCACTGGATATTGATGATTTTGAACTCCTTGCTTACGGAAAAGTAGCTCCCGAAGCTACTGAAATAATGACTTCGGTTATCAAACGTTATGAAAAGGAGGGCAAAATATTTATTAATGACTGCTATTTCGGAAGTTTGCCATCTAAAGGTAACGGTACTCCCTTATTACAAATCGAACCTATTGGAGATAAGAATATTCGGCTTAATGTAAATACAGATATTTTCTCTGGCAGAACAGTTGAAGAAATCAATGAAATAATTGCCAAATCAGTCGATAATGTTGCAAATACGCTCGAAGAGGCGATTATTCATGAATGTGGTCACGCTAGGTTGATAAAAGGCATGACTGTCAAGGAAATCGAAGAACTTTATGCTAATATTGTTAACGCTAAAATCGAAGGTGTGAGCGTCATCGCTTATAACGATGGAGCTGAAGCAATTGCAGAAATTGAGGTATTACTAGCACGTGGAGATAAAATCCCACAGAAAGCTTTAGATTTCTATAACAATCATATTAGGAGGTAGTCTATGATTTGCGTGAATGACTGCGGATGGTGTAAGCACATCAATGATAAAAAACTCGACGGCTGGCGACCTTGTTGTGAAGCCTTCCCTGATGGCATCCCTTTTGATTTTGATTACAGTAAAGTCAAAGAAATTAAAGAATGTAACAACGGCATAGGCTATGAGCCAAAAGAAGAATAACGCTCCTGAAAATGCGGTTTTTCTCTGCTTCAAACTCCCCGACGTTTATGTCGGGAACAACTTAATAATTAAAGCGTTTTGCAATCAATTGCAAGGCGCTTTTTCTATCATCCCGACAAAACTGTCGGTATCAATTAAATAATCAGCACTCTGCAAAGGGTGCTTTTATATTGCAAAAATTCCGCCAGCTTCGGCGGATAACAAGTAGAAGCACTGCAATACGGGGACTTGCCCGATAAAAAGGACAGCAGTAAAACAAGGAGGTACACATGGCACTGGACTGGTTAAAGCCCATACTGGGAGAC
>JAZKZL010000176.1:0-7900 GCA_045612645.1 Oscillospiraceae bacterium | reverse complement strand
TTCAATGCCTTTTCAATGCGTGATACATCATCTTCCGCAGCGCCATCAGCAAACATTATCGCAGCCTTATCGGAAGCGTCCTCGCCGAGCGCTCCTGCCATCTTGCCCAGTATGCAGATATTCTCCATCACCTGAGCCAATCCCTGTGCGATCATACCACGGTAATGCGCCTGTGTTCTGTAGGTGCGGCTGTTGCGACTTACCACCTCAGTAGCCGTTCTGATGCTGCCATCCTTATAGGAAAGACTTCCCTCGGAAAGTCCCACCTGCATACAAAGCAGATCAAGCAACGCAGAAAGCGCCTCGGTATGCTCCGTCACACGCAGCTCGGCGGTGTTGTCGGTGATCTTCAGCTCCTCGTTGTCCGATACAGACATCGCCTGGAACACCTCATCGTTCACATCGAAATAGCGCCTGATATCGCCGTTCGCATCGTATTCTCCCCTCACGGCATAATACGGAACGATTATGCGCTTCTTGCCCAGCACGAACTCACGGGCAAGGCTGTCAAACACAAGATCGATGCTCTTCAGCGTATCCTCCGCCGCCGAGAATATCGAAGCGCCCAACGGCGCTGTCTTTCCACTGCAGGCTCTGAAATACACGAACAGCGGGCCATTCATGCCCTTGATGACGCTCTGCTCGGAAAGCCCGTCCACAGCGTCCTTCAGCTTGCAGGAAGTGCCGTTCTCGTCATAAAGCTTGTTGGTGATGGTCAGCTTATCTCCGCAAAGCTCCTGCGTTTCTGCGAGTGTGTAGCTCCTGCCGTTTTCCGTAAGCTTTGATGCGAATGCGCCGCTTTTAATGCCGCTGTTATCCCAGCGCGTGGGAATGAAACAATCCGCCTGCACCAGATCCAGCTTTACGCCATTGTTCCAGTACACCTTCACTGCACCGCCGCCGAGTGCAAACATCTTCTCGAGAAACTCGGGAAAGCGCTCGTAGAATCTGTTCTCCCTCAGCACATCACGCAGAAACTTTTCCGTCTCAGGGTCAGCGCTGCATATTTCGGTACCCTCGGTGAAGCAGAGCCTTGCAAGCTCGCCGCAAAGCGCCTTGGCAGCGCCCAGTGAAGCAACTCTTCTGCTGCCGCCGTTAAGGCCGCCCTTTCGGGTGTAGCGCCACTCACCGCCGCCGTTGTAGATATCCTCCCATCGGGTGATATCCGCATACGCAGCTGAAAGCATGGGGCTGCATTTCTCGGCATTCCTGCCGAGCAGCCAATTTCTGAAACCCAAATCCTTTCCTCCTTTATCAGTTACGGAGAATCCTCTCCGGCGGAGCCTTTCCCCGCTGACATGATGATAAACCATCCGTAACTGCAAAAAACTGCAAACGCAAAAAAGGCAGAAAAAAACCTCCCCGAAGGGAGGTTGATATATTTCATTATAAGCGCTTCACAAAACCGTTCACAACTTGTCGTCAGGCGTACCCGTCTTGCAGAGCTGCCAAAATGCCACTGCGCTTGCGGCTGCCACATTAAGCGAATCTACGCCGTGAGTCATGGGTATCTTTATCGTGTAGTCGGCAGCGGAAATGGTGCTTTCCGCAAGTCCTGTTCCCTCTGTGCCGAGAAGTATCGCAAGCCTCGGCTCTGCTGCTGGGGCAGGGTGGTCTATGCTGACAGAGCGGTCAGTCAGCGCCATTGCAGCTGTGGCAAAGCCGAGCTGCTTTAGTACGCAGATGTAATCCTCCTGCCCGAAATACGTCCACGGTATCTGGAACACCGTTCCCATGCTGACTCTTGCCGCGCGCCTATAAAGCGGATCGGAGCAGGGCTTTGTCAGCAGCACTGCGTCCACATTAAGTGCGGCAGCGGAGCGGATTATCGCTCCCACGTTGGTGGGATTCACCACATCCTCCAGCACTGCAATGCGCCTTGCGCCGCTGCATATCTCAGCAACGGACGGGAGCTTCTTTCTGCGCATGGCGCACAGCGCTCCCCTTGTCAGTTTAAAGCCTGTGAGCTTTGTCAGCACATCGAAAGGGGCGGTGTATATCGGGATATCTCCCAGCCGCAGGAGGAGCGGATCCGCGCAGAGATCCTCCTTCTCCTCGATAAGCATGGCGATCGGCTCATACCCAGCTTCCAGCGCAAGACCGATAACGCCGCTGCTCTCCGCTATGAAAACGCCCTCCTCAGGCTCATAGTAATGCAGCAGCTGCGGCTCGAAAAGCCTTGCAAAGATATCAAGCTCAGCAGCCGAAAAATCTGTTATACGAATTATATTCATCCCTCAGCGCACCTCTGTCATCCACACACGCATCTGATTCTCGCCACGATTTCCCCATGTATAGTACGGGATAGCCACCGCCTCACAGGGAATCTCGGAAAGCGGCGCAAAGCTGTAAAGACTGCCGTTATCCTCGCTTCTGTAAGCCTCTGCGGTGATAGTGAATGCGCCGTCCAGAGCCTCGTTGCGGTCATCCGATACGGTGAGCTTTCCGCCACGCTTCAGGGAAAGCGGCAGGATATCGCCGTTGTCCTTGCCCTCAAAGCAGTAAACAAGCGGACCTCTCGTGATGGCAGTGCAGCCTGTAAGCTCAGGCACCTTTGCGCTTGCATATACATATCTCGGAGTATCATCCAGTGTGAGCGCAAGCTCATCGCCTGCCGTAATATCCACATACACATAACCCATTTCGGGCGCTGTTTCAACCGCAGTACCGTTCTTTGTGAGGGAATATTCCCTGCTCCATGCGGGAATGCGCACTGCCATTCGTCCGCTGCCCTCTGCCACACTATAGTTCACAGTAAAGCCGTAGGGATATTCGGTCTTGCAAGTTAGCTTCACACCGTTTGCAAAGGACACCTCGCCATCCGCATACAGATGGCAGTAGCAGGTGCTTTCGTTCTCTCCGTAGGCGTACTTGCCGATGGAGGATATGAGTCTCGCAGCGTTGGGAGGGCAGCATGCACAGGTGTGCCAGCCGGGTCGCTGAGTTTTCGTGTGCCAGTGAGTGGATGCACACGCCGAAATGCCGGGGATTATCTCCAGCGGATTGCAGTAGAAGAACTTCGTTCCATCAAGCTGAACTCCCGCAAGCACGGTGTTGTAGAATGCACGCTCCATCACGTCAGCATATTCGCCGTCCACGTCAGATTCCAGCATACGGGATGCAAAGAACATCAATCCGATGGATGCACAGGTCTCATTGTAGGCGGTGTCGTTGGGAAGATCGTAGTCAACGGTGAACGCCTCGCCGTTAAGCGTTGAGCCTATGCCGCCTGTTATGTACATACGCCGTTTTGTGATGCTTTCCCACAGTCTGCGGCAGGCAGCCATCAGCTCCACATCGCCGTTTTCGGAAGCCACATCCGCAGCGCCCGTGTAAAGATACACCGCACGCACCGAATGACCCACTGCGTCATTCTGCTCCTTCAGAGGCGCAAAGCTCTGCTGATAATAATTATCCTCGGCATTGTTGCCCCACACCGTCCAGTCACGGGCAGCCTTTTCACGCTTATAGAACTCGGTATCCACGCCACGATTGTTGACAAAATGCTCTGCAAGCTCCAGACAGTGCCTGTTGCCTGTCAGACGGTACATCTTCATAAGGGCAAGCTCCACCTCGGGATGACCGGGGTAGCCCTCTCTGCCCTGAGTTATGAAGATATCGTAGATATGCTCCGCGTTCTTCTCCATGACCTTCAGCAGCTTGTCCTTGCCTGTGGCTTCATAATATGCGCAGGCAGCCTCCATCATGTGACCCGAGCAGTAAAGCTCATGGCCCTCCAGCAGATTAGTCCAGCGCTTTTCTCTGTCCTTGATGGTGAAATAGGTATTAAGATAGCCGTCCTCGTCCTGCGCCTCAGCGATGATGTCGATAAGCTCATCGGCGGTCTTTTCAAGTGCCTTGTCGGGGTAGGATATCAGCGAGAATGCCGCAGCCTCCAGCCACTTAGCGGCATCGCTGTCCTGAAATACCATGCCGTAAAAGCCGTCTCCCACATCTTCACCGCGCAGAGCCTTTGCCGCATTGATGAAATTCTGCACCACATGGCTCTTTTCCGCACCCTCTGCCCTGTCGTTCAGAACATCATACTGATAAGGGATCACGGTATCCTTGATGAGTCTCTGCCAGCGGTTGATAAAGCCGCCCGAAATATATCTGCCCGAATCGATCTGCTTCTGTTTTTTCATAATATACATATTCCTTTCTTGACAATAGCCTTTATATGTATTATAATCTTATTACAAACCGAAATAAATGGATTATATTCCGAATTATATGGAGGATTTTCTTGAACGAGATAATTTTATCAAGCTCTGTGATGCCTATACTGTGCGGCTGCGATCATCTTGTGGCGGCAGAGCCTTTCTATCACGCAGACCGCACCGCAGATTTCCACGTTATGATATATGTGACTAAAGGAGTCATATATGTTACGGAGGATGATACCGATTACGAAGTAAAAGCAGGCGAGCTGCTGTTTTTAAAAAGCGGAGTGCGGCATTACGGAAAAAAGCTCATCCCCCGCGGAACGAAATGGTATTTCGCACACTTCACCTGTGAGCAGAAAGATCTGCCGCATTTCAAGGCAGACCGCACACCTATTCCGCAGTACACATCACTTGAAAGTACGCTTGCCCTGCCTAAACACCTGACCGATCTTGCAGGCACCTCGACGGAGCGCGACATTGCGGAGCTGATACGCCATTTCAATTCAGATGATCCTCTGCGCTGCTGGAGTCTCAATGCCGAGCTGTTCTCACTGCTTAGTCTGATAGCGCTTTCGGAGATGGACAAAGCCGCTGAACCCTCCTTTGCGGAAATGGTGGCACAATATCTTTCAGAACATATGCGGGAACCGTTTTCGGGCAAGCGCATCAGTCAGGAATTCTATCTCAGCTATAAGCACATCGCCATGCTGTTCAAATTCAAAAAGGGCATGACCATGCAGCAGTATCACACAATGCTGCGCATGAATGAGGCGTGCCGACTGCTGCGTTCCACACTGCTTTCCGTGGGCGAGATAGCTTCACAGCTAGGCTATCAGGATATGCTGTATTTCAGCCGCTGCTTCCGATCGTACAACGGCTGCAGCCCTACTCAATACCGCAAGCGCACTCCGATACATTGAAAATATCGAATTTGCCGCCGAAATCATCCCACAAAGTTAATAACATCAAAACACAAAGCCACTTCTGATATTAATATCAAAAGTGGCTTTTAATACTGTTTAGCCTATCGGGGAGTCCGATTATCTGTCGTTAATATCCGTGTAGGAAGTTTCCTGCTTTACGCTTACATACTGCGGACGGATGATCTTGCCCGCATTCTGAATCTCCTCAATGCGGTGAGCGCTCCAGCCCGAAATTCTCGCAACTGCAAACAGAGGCGTATAAAGCTCACAGGGCAGCTCCAGCATGCGGTAAATAAGTCCCGAATAGAAATCCACGTTGGGGCTTACGCCCTTGTACATCTTGCGGCGGTTGGAAATGATCTCTGGAGCCATCTCAGCCACCATGCTGTAAAGCTCGAATTCCTCCTCGCAGCCCTTTTCAATAGCGAGATCTCTTGCGCAGCCTTTGAGGATATCCGCTCTCGGGTCAGAAAGCGAATAGATCGCATGACCCATGCCGTAGATGAGTCCCGCCTTGTCGAAAGCGTCCTTATTCAGCAGGCGCACGAGATAATCACGCACTGCGTCCTTATCCTTCACGTTGATGTTCTGCTTCATATCCTCGAACATACGCACTACCTTGATGTTTGCGCCGCCGTGTCTCGGACCCTTCAGCGAGCCGAGCGCCGCAGCCACGGAGGAATATGTATCCGTACCCGATGAGGTTACAACGTGCGTTGTAAAGGAGGAGTTGTTTCCTCCGCCATGCTCTGCATGAAGCACCAGTGCAAGATCAAGTATCTTTGCTTCGAGGGGAGTATACTGTCCGTCCTCTCTCAGCAGGCTGAGCAGAGTCTCCGCAGTGGAAAGACCTGCCTTAGGCTGATGGATGACAAGGCTCTTGCCGAGATGATAATGCTGATAGGAATGATAGCTGTACACAGCCAGCAGCGGGAATACGGAAATGAGCTGCAGACTCTGTCTGAGGACATTCGCAACGGAGATGTCATCGGGATTCTCGTCATAAGAATAAAGCGCCAGCACACAGCGGGAAAGAATGTTCATCATATCCTTACCGGGTGCCTTGAGTATCATATCACGCACAAATGACGGAGGGAGAGTACGGTATTCCGTAAGCGTCTGATTGAAACGCTCCAGCTTTTCTTTTGTGGGCAGCTCGGAAAACAGCAGCAGATAGGTGATCTCCTCAAAGCCGAAGCGATCGTCCTTGCGGAAGCCAGCAACTATATCACGCACGTTTATGCCACGATAGAACAGCTTGCCGTCGCAGGTTATCTCGTTGCCGTTCTCATCGTGATCCTTCGCCTTTATGCGGGAGATCTCGGTCAGACCTGTGATAACGCCGTTGCCGTTCATGTCACGCAGACCACGGTACACATTATATGTAGGGTACATCTCGGGAACGATATGGTTGTTCTCTGTGGAGAGCTTAGCAAGTTCCTCTATATATGGAGTGATTTCGGAATAGTTCATATTCTTCTCCTTTCGTTATGTAATTTTTAAATATACAATTTAATTATACACTATTTTACAGAAAAAATCAACCTTTTTTTAAAATGCAAACTATGTTATAAATATGTACGATCCCGCCTGCACGCCGTAACGGGCAGATGGGATCGCAGAGGACTATTATAATTGCCTCGGTGCTGCGCCGTTCCCGATAACGGATCAATGCAGACCTCGGTCAGAAGCTGCCGTAGAGCCTGTTCACCGCAGAGAATACCGCCCTTGCGGAAAGTGGTATCTGCGTCTCCTCATCGTTCGGCAGACCCACTTTAGGCTCATCGGTCAAGCTCATATCAGCACTTTGCCTTGAAGCTCAGGCAGTCAGTGCACTGGCTCTGGGAGGGGTCGCACTCGTGAGTGCCTACCTCGATACGGTCAAGAGAGCAGTAGTTGTCTGTAGCGCAGTGATACTCGCAGCTCTTTACAGTACATCCGATGTGCTTGTTTGCAAATTCAGTTCCCATGTTAATCTTCCTTTCAAACAAAAAGATCACGCCATTCGAGTGGCGTGATCCTATTATCTGCGTTATTTTAACTTTTATTCATTTTTTACACGAATTTTAAAACATCGGCAGGAGTCTCTGCTATGTAGTCTGCACCATAGGAGGTAAGCTCTTCAAGACTGCCGTAGCCACCGAGAAAGCCCACACACTTCATGCCCACTGCATGTGCGCCCTCGATATCGTGCATTCGGTCACCCACCAGCAGACACTCCTCAGGCTCAGCCTTCAGGCTGTTCAGCACATGGCAGAGTACCTCTTTTTTGGTGGAGATGCTGCCGTCCAGCTGTGCTGCCCCTATGAAATCGAAATAATGCAGCAGCCCGAAATTGCGCAGTATCTCACGGGCATAAGGCTCAGGCTTGGATGTTGCGAGACACACCCTCTTCTGACGTATCTTCAGCACCGCCAGCAACTGCTCCGTGCCTTCTATCACGGCATTCTCATACAGACCCTTCTGCGGATAATATTCACGGTAAAGGCGCACTGCCTCACGAGCCTCGCTGTCGTCCATGCCGAACTTACGCACAAACTCATCGTACAGTGGCGGTCCTATAAAGCTCAGAAGCTGCTCACGGGGAGGTATCTCACGCCCGAGCTTTTCGAGAGCGTACATTATGCTGTTTGTTATGCCGAGGTACGGATCGGTAAGCGTTCCGTCCAGGTCAAATAATATGGTAGAGTACATTGGTTCACCTTAATTTTGTAAATCGGAATTTGTAGGTGCATTTTAAAAGGGGATCAGTGGCAAACGGAATGGTTTTGCACAGCAAAATCGCATTCCCATTAGGGGAATGCGAAATGG
>JAZKZL010000175.1:0-2309 GCA_045612645.1 Oscillospiraceae bacterium | reverse complement strand
CGTTTTCAGACTTCTGTTCCTTTTCCTCCGCTTTCTTTTCAGCTTCACCCGCTACGACAGCTACAAGATCGGGAGCTGCCACAACAGCCTCCTGCTCCTTATCTACGGCCTCGTTCTGCTTTGCTTCGAGGTCTATCTTGTTTGTTACTTTCTTGCTCATAGCTGCGCCTCCTTTCTCAGCTCCAACGGCGGCGTTCAAGAACACGCACCGTCAGGAAATTAAAGAGTACGATGAGGCTCAGGAAGAACACGATATTCTTCAGGCTGAAGATGCCGTAGGTGAACTCCTGATACTTATAGAACACGGAGAGAGACAGGATAAGCTCCTGCAGCCACTCCCACGGAACATAATTCGCAAGCACATCGAAAAGGCAGAGGGCAATATTTGTGCCGATGCTGCCGATAGCAGCTATCATCTGATTCTCCGTAAGGCTGGAGATGAAGATGCCCGCAGAGATGTAAACGCCGCCCATGAGGGAGATTCCCACAAGGTTTCCGAACACAGACGCCCAGCCGAAGGTTGCCTCGATGCCTGTCTGCGCCGCCGTATCAGCAACCGCTCCTGCAAGGAACAGTGCATATACCAGCAGCACTGCAACTCCCAGCAGGAAAATGAGGAACGCTGCAAGGAACTTGCCCATAACCAGTCCGAAAAGGCTTATAGGAGCGGTAAGGGTCAGCTGATCGGTTTTCTGACGCTTATCATCTGCCATCGTTCTCATAGTCAGCACGGGAATGAGTATAATCATGATGAAGAACATCCACAGAAACGTGCTGCCCATATCCGCAAGTCCTGCGGTAAGGCAAGTCATCCACAGGAAAAGTCCCGAAAACGCATAGAACACAGCAAGGAAAACATATCCCAGCGGTGATGTGAAATATGATGCAAATTCACGTTTTAAAATTGCCGTCATCTGCCTGCACCTCCGTTCTCTGTATTTCCGTAGAAGTCTCCGGTGGTGAGCTTCAGGAATATCTCCTCCAGTGTAAGCTCGGAGGAGCGCATCAGAAGGATGGGATAGCTGCGCTCTGCCATGCGCTTGAAGATCTCACGGCGGATATCGCAGCCCTCCTTCGCATTGAGGGAATATTCTGTAACTGTCTTGTCAACAGTACGGTTGATGTGTACCTCCATCATATCGGGGATACCCTTCAGAAGGCTCTGAACCTCCTTTGCGGGACCCTCGATCTGAACGATCAGCTTGTGATCTGCGGAGAGATTATGGGAAAGGTTTTCGGTGGTGTCATTTGCCACGAGCTTGCCTTTATCGATAACAACGATCCTGTCACACACTGCCTGCACCTCGGAAAGGATATGCGATGAGAGGATAACAGTATGATTCTTGCCCAGCTTTTTGATGAGCGTTCTTATCTCAATGATCTGCTTAGGGTCGAGACCCACGGTAGGCTCGTCGAGTATCAGCACCTTGGGATTTCCTACCAGTGCCTGTGCCAGACCAACACGCTGCTTGTAACCCTTGGAAAGATTGCGGATAACACGATTCTTCACATCGGTTATCTTTACAAGTCCGCAGATCTCATTCAGGTGAGAGCGTCTGGGCATCTTGCACTTCTTCAGATCATAAACGAAGTTGAGGTACTCCATTACAGTCATATCAAGATAAAGCGGCGGCAGCTCGGGGAGATAGCCGATATCCTTCTTGGCGGTGACAGGGTCCTCAAGAATATCCACGCCGTTGATAAGCGCCTGTCCTCCCGAGGAGGAAAGATAGCCCGTAAGGATATTCATAGTGGTGGATTTACCTGCACCGTTAGGGCCGAGGAAGCCGAGTATCTCGCTTTCATTGGCGGTAAAGCTGATATTGTCAACAGCCTGCTTACTGCCATAGCTTTTGCTAAGATTTTTTACTTCTATCATATAGCCTCCGAATTAAGTAAGTTGGATAAAATACCATATAAAGTATAATACCCATAAGTGATAGTCATGTGAATTGTCTATGAAATATCAGGCATTTGCCGCCTCAAGCAGCTCTATACCCTTCTTAATTCGTGCAATAGTCTCATCTTTGCCGAGGATGACTGCAAGCTCAACACCGCCACCGGGAGTGAGCAGCTTTCCGCTGACAGCAACTCTGAGAGGCCACAGCATATATCCGTTCTTTACGCCCTCTGTTTCGATAAGCTTGAACAGTGCATCGTGAACGGTATCATGATCGAATGCACTAAGGCTCTCAAGAACGGGAAGTATCTTCTTCAGTGCCTCAAGTGCTGTGGAGGGATTTGTCTTCATCTTCTTGCTGGTGTACAGCTCAAGATCATAAGCAGGCAGCTCATCGATGAAATCTACC
>JAZKZL010000174.1:0-11487 GCA_045612645.1 Oscillospiraceae bacterium | reverse complement strand
ATGACGATCGTGTTTTGGCGGGCAACCAAAGGTCGCCCCTACAATCATCTGCAATTAAATCGCACCTACAAATTCTTATTTCTCTATCTCAACACGGACACGGAAGTCATCGCCGAGGACGAGCTTGCCGCTCACAACATCACCACGTTTTGTTGTAAAGCCCTTCAGTACGATGGAGCTGCCCTTTTCAAGCACGCGTTTCGCCTGTGTCTCGGATATCTCCTTGCCCCACATCTCCTTCATAAAGAAGAATCCGCAGGAACCGTGGCTATCCTCGCAGGAATAGGACTTCTGAAACTCATAAACGTTCTTTCCGCACTTGGGACATCTTCCCATTACGGGCAGTTTAGAGAATCGGAAAGGGTTGCTCTCTCTTGCGGATTGAGTCCTGTTATCTTGGATGAGTGCCTTTACAAACTCAATTATCTCGGTAAGGAACGCCTCGTCATTTGCCTCGCCCTTTGCGATCTTCTGCAGGGTGGTCTCCCACTCTGCGGTCATCTTTGCCGACTTCACATTATCGGGAACGACATCTATAACACGTCTGCCCTTATCAGTGGGGATGAGCTGCTTGCCCTTACGTTCCACATACTGACGCTTTACCAGTGTTTCGATGATCGCAGCACGGGTAGCGGGTGTGCCGAGTCCTTTCTTCTCCACATCGGAGTCCTCGTCATAATCGTCGTTGCCAGCGTGCTCCATGGCAGAAAGCAGCATATCCTCGGTGTAGCGCTTAGGAGGTGTGGTCTTATGCTCGGAGAGCTTCGCAGACTTCACCGCAACAGACTTGCCAACTTCAAGAGGCGGCAGAGTGCCTGATGCCTCTTCCTCGTCCTCCTCCGCAGCATCTGCAACGATGCCCTTCATGTGCGCCTTGATATCGCTTTCGAGAGCCTTCCAGCCGCCCTGCACAACGGTCTTGCCCTTGGCGGTAAACTCGGTGTCGCCACAGGAAAGAGTCGCAGTTACGGTGTCATAGGTGTGCTTGGGAGCGACTGCACACAGCAGTCTTGCAGCAACAAGGCACAGCACGTTATAGCACTCCTCGGTGAGGTTATCAAAGTTATAGCGGCTTATCTCCTTTGTGGGGAGCAGCGCATGGTGATCGGAAACCTTGTCGTTATTGATCAGGCGCTTGATATCAGGCTCGCAGGAAAGCTCATCGTAGCTTGCTCCGAACGGGAATACTCTTGCGCTGAGCTTCACCATCTCAGCAGCCTGCGCCTCCATATCATCGGTGATGTAGTTGCTGTCGGTTCTGGGATAGGTGAGCAGCTTGTTCTCATACAGGCGCTGTGCGCAATCGAGAGTCTGCTGGGCGGTGTAGCCGTACAGCTTGTTGCAATCACGCTGCAGGGTGGTGAGATCGTACAGCTTGGGAGGATTTGCATTCTTCTGCTCCTTCACGACGCTCTTCACCTCTGCCTCCTTGCCGCAGGCGGATACCTTCTTTTCCGCAGCAAGCTGACCCTCTATCTTATCGCTCTCAGCGGTGAATTTGCCGCAGTTCAGCACTACCGAGTAATACTTCGAGGAATTGAACTGCTCTATCTTCTTCTCACGCTCAACGAGCATTGCAAGGGTGGGAGTCTGAACTCGTCCCACAGAGAGCATGTTGCGGTATTTCACGGTAAACAGCTGGGTTGCATTCATGCCCACTATCCAGTCAGCCTTGTTTCTTGCAAGACCCGAACGGTACAGCGCATCGTAATCGCTGCCCTCACGCAGATTAGCGAAGCCGTCACGGATAGCCTCATCCGTCATGGAGCTTATCCACAATCTCTTGAACGGTTTTGTGCAGCCTGCGAGATTATACACATATCTGAAAACGCATTCACCCTCACGGCCTGCGTCAGTGGCGCAGATTATCTCTTCCACATCGTCACGGAGCATCAGGCTCTTCAGGTTTTCAAACTGGGGAGCGGTGCTTTCCGCCACCACCCACTTGAATTCCTCGGGGAGGATGGGGAGATTCTCGAACTTCCACGGTTTCTGATACTTCTTGTCGTAATCCTCAGGCGGTGCAAGCGCCACAAGATGACCAAAGCACCAGGATACTATATATCCGCCGCCCTCGGTGAAGCCCTCTCCTCTGCGCTTATTTGCGCCGATGACCTTTGCGATGGAATTGCCGACGGACGGCTTTTCTGCGATAACTAATTTCATGTTTTTACCTTCCTGATAACAAATGTGCCGCAAAAGCGACTTCATCATTGTACCATATTTTTACGAAATGTGCAACAAGAAAAGGCGGAGAAAATTCCGCCTTTCAAATATTACTTGAATTTCTGTGTTATGTTGATAAGCACTCCCACCAGACCTGCCAGCGCCACGCTTATCGCCAACGGGAACCACACATTTGCCAGCGGCAGACCGCCCGAATTTGCATTGATGTTCATTCCGTAGAAGCTGAACACAAGCGTAGGTATCTCGATTATGATGGTGAGCGTCGTCATGCGTTTCATAACGATATTCAGATTGTTGGAGATGATGTTGGCAGTGGTATCCATTGTACTCTTTAAAATGTCCTTGTAGATACCCGTCATCTCCGCTGCCTGACGCACCTCGATGAGAACATCATCCAGCAGATCCTGATCCTCTTCATAAAGCTTCAGATATCTGCCGCGCATCAGCTTGTTCAGGATAGCCTCATTCGATTTGAGCGAGGTGGAAAAGTATACCAGTGATTTCTCCAGTCCCTGCAGCTGCAGGAGACCCTTGTTCTGCATGGATTTGTGCAGAGTTCCCTCAACGTAGCTCGTCAATTTATCGATCTGCTTCAGATACTGCAAGTAACGTGCTGCGATGCGCAGAAGTATAGTGAACACGAATCTTGTCTTGAAATGCGGGAACACGCCCTTTACAACGCCCTTCGCCATATCATCCACAATGGGATTTTCTTTAGCGCTTACAGTTACCACGTTGCTGCCTGTGGTTATGATGCCCATAGGCGTTGTGGTGTAGGTCAGGGTCTTTTCGGGGTTGTTCTCGGTATCCGCTACGGGATAGTCCACGACGATCAGCGTTACGCCGTCGTCCGATTCGATACGGGAAGGCTCCTCCTCGTCCAGTGCGGCACGGATATAGTCGCGCTCGATGTGGAGATTTTCCTCCAGCTCAGATATCTCAGTTTCTGTGGGATTCACCACATAGATCCAGCTGCCCTGCTCTGCGGAATCGATCTCACACAGGCGGTTATCGCAGCTCTTGTAATATTTAATCAATCCTCTCACTCTCCTTGCTTATTGCGCAAAGAGACCCGCCGCAGTGCATTTAAACGCTTCCGCAGCAGATCTGTATGCGATTTTATCTGACAGCCAACTTCGCGCCTGCCCGGGGTCTGCGTTCATGCACTCACTTCCTTTTTTGAGATAGTATTACTGAAAATATCAATACAGCTTATTGTAACACATTTTCCTTAAAAATACAACCCCATTTTATTCGCCGTTTTTCACAAAAATATCCGCCCCGAAAAGGAGCGGATATATGTTATTCGGCATTCAGCAATGTATGCAGGAAATTGATCTCTTCGTCTGTGATGTAGTCCCTGCCCTCGGTTGACCACCGGTCAACGGTGTACCATGCGCATGTGGAGTTATGATCCTCAAAGCTGTCGTAAAGCTGGATCGTTACTGTGCCGTCGAGATTGGTCTCTGTTCCCACGCACTGCGGTGTGTAGTTGTGCAGAACAGTGTAATACTGCTGTGCCATCAGTCCAAGCTCTTCATTTGAATAGAACTCCGGGATATCAGCCTGAGTTGCTTCAGAGAAGTACACCATATCCACTCTGCCACAGTCGGGAATATCAAGCATAGTGTAGGAAATATCTCCGCCAACGATCGGAACGGTAACATTCTGTCCGTCAACTGTAACGAATATCTCGTTTATGCCTATCTCATACTCAAAGGAGTAGCCCTCGCCGTCCTCAAACATCAGGGTATTGCCGCTGACGCCGTCATCATTCGTGAAGCAGTAGCCGATATGGATAAGATCGCTATCCTGCACCTCGTACAATATCCATGTCCCTGCAGGGAATACGAGTTTATCCTCCTCGGTTTCTGCTGCTTCAGTCTCCTGAGTCGGATCTGTGACTTCTTCAGATGCGGCATCATCGGTAGCGGGAGCTGCGGCGGGAGCGGAAGCCTCGTCTGTTTCTATTGTTTCGATCACTACGCTGACATTGCTTTCTTCATCGCTTACAACGCCCTGCGACATCTCGTCAGAGCTGCAGCCTGTATTCAGCAGAGCTGCTGCAAGCAGCAGCGGTAAAAGTCTTTTCATTTTCATTATATATTACCCCTTTCTGTTTTTGGGTATATTATACACCTCGCAAGCGCACGTTGTCAATAATGTTTTGCAGTTTTTTTCAGCTGCTCATGAGTTAAGATTGCCACAGGGAGCAAGATCAATATCCGCTCCCGCGGAAGGAGGAAAAATGGACAATTCGGTAATAATTGCTCTGATATCGCTGGCGGGTACGCTGGCAGGCTCGCTGGGCGGAATACTCGTCAGTGGAAAGCTCACGGCATACCGCATACAGCAGCTCGAAAACAAGGTAGCGGAGCATAACAACTTCGCCCGCAGGATGCCTGTGATCGAGGAGCAGATAAAGGTGATAAATCACCGCCTGGGCGATCTGGAGGGAGGAAACGGAAATGAAAGATAACATCATAAGAAAGCTCACATCCCGCAAATTCTGGCTGGCAACAGCCGCTTTTATAAGCGGACTTATCGCAGCCTTCGGCGGAGAGGCTGCCGTTGCCGAGACCGTGAGCGGCTGCATAATGTCGGGCGCTGCGGTGGTGGCGTACATCATCGGAGAGGGGCTTACGGACAGCGTATCCTCACGTCCGAAAAAGGAGGAGAACGCAGATGGCAGTAACATTTGAGGCCATGGCAGTGAACAATCCCTGCTATAAGGCGCACAAGAGGATGCCAAAAGGCAAGCCGACAGGCATCGTGGTGCACAGTACAGGCGTGAACAACCCCATGCTGAAGCGTTATGTGAACGCCCCCGATATCTGCGGAAACAACATCTACAGAAACTACTACGATCGCCCCGACTGGGAGGCGTGTCCTCATGCGGTGATAGGCAGGGACAAGGAGGGCGTAGTCAGGGCGGCGCAGCTTCTTCCCTACGATATCTGCTGCTGGAACTGCGCAAGCGGCACAAAGGGCAGCTACAACTACTCCCCTGCATATCTGCAGTTTGAGATATGCGAGGACGCTCTGGAGGATGAGGGATACTTCGAGGAGGCATTTGAGCTTGCAGCAAAGCTATGCCGTGAATGGTGCGATAAATTCGGCATCCCCGTGAAGAACATCGTAAGCCACAAGGAGGCTCACGCACTGGGCTACGCCAACAACCACGGTGACCCGGAAAACTGGCTTTCCTGTTTTGGCAAGGATATGAACTGGTTCAGAGAAAAGGTGCAGGCGCTGAAAAAGCCTGCAAAAAAGCTCTACCGTGTGCAGATAGGCGCTTTCAGCAGCCCCGAAAACGCCGAGAGATACGCAGAAAAAGCAAGAGCCGATGGCTATACAGCATTCGTCACAGAAGCAAAATAACACAAAATGACCCGAAAAGGACATACATCCTTATCGGGTCACTTTTTATGCAAGTCCTGTATCCAGTACCAGCGCAGGATTCACGATGATATCCGTGACATCCTGACGGGTGAGCAGCCGCGTTCCCTGAGTTCCCTCCAAAAAGATATCATGGGACGCTTCGATAAGATCAAAGGATTCCTCCAGCACCGCCATTATCTCGGGGATGATAACATCATCAAGTCTTGTCATCATCAGCGCCGCCGCAAGCACCGCATTGGTGGAATTCCTGTATTCATTCGCCACATCATCCATCCTGCTCATGGCAAGGATAAGCCTGCCGTAATAGCTGACGCAGCCGTTGTAAAGTCTGCCGAACTCCTCGCCGTACTTTTCCGCGCCCTTGTATTCTGCTATAAACTCATCCCTGAGCCGTTCAAACTCCGCACCCAGTTCCGCATAATCCACCCGCATAACGGATGTGATATCCGACAGATCAACGCTGCCGTAGATCATATTCACAGCCTGTATCGCGCCGCTTTCCATGCGGTGGGCAAGCAGCTTTTTCTCTCTGAGAGCAGGGCGGGTCTCATCTGCAACATACACATTTCCGTCAAGGAAATAATGATCTATAAGGAAGTTCGCCACACGCATCATTTCCGATTCCGAAAGCGCAAACATGGATCTCGTGGGAATGCCCGTTCTGTCTGTTGGCAGGATACCGCCGCGGGTGAATTCGGTGATTATCTCCTCTGTTTCTGCCGTTTCAACAGACTCGGCGGTTTCAGTCGTTTCCGCAGTCGGCTCCGCAGACTCAACAGGCTCCTCGGTCTCAATAACAGGATCCGTCTGAGTGGTTGCGGTCGTGGTGGTCACAGGCGGTCTTGTGGTGACTACAGTAGTCACGAGCGCCTCGCCAAGCTGTTCCTGCGCCTGCTGTTCCGCTTTTTCTATCTCTGCCTTTATCTGATTCTGCAATATTGCCTCTGCGAGAGTCTTTTCCTTTTCGGCTGTCTCACGGACGTATTCTGCCGTAAAATGCACAGCCGCAAAAAGGCTGAGTGCGCCCACGATGAGAATAATAAGTATTTTCAGCACCTTCATGGACACGCTCTCCTTTCATTAAATCAGTACAATTTCTTCCCGCAAAGATCCTTTTTGCGCACTGCAATGGCGCACAGACCGTATACCGCCGCACACAGCACGATCAGCACTCCGCAGCGTATCAGCTGCCACACCATTCCGTTTGCCGAAAGCAGCATATTGGCAAGACCTGATACTATTCCCACAAGCAGCGACACGAACATTGCCACGGATTCCCTGTCTGTCATGAGCGACACCAACATATTCACCATTCCGCACAAAGCGTAGAACAGGAACACAGCCGCAGCTGCTGTAATTATCGTGGGGACAGGCGGGTGCGAGAAATCCTCCGCAGGCTGTCCGAACATCACACGGAAGCCTACGAAATCTCCGCTCCATGCGCTGCTGAAGCCGAATGCGCAAGAGCACACCACCAGATCTATCGCGATCATCGCCGCAAAGAATATCAGCGTGTTTATAAGATAAGTAAGCAGCTTTCCGCACAGCCATGACGCCCTGCTGCCGCAGCGCAGCATCTCTATGCCGCCGAAGCCTCTGTCAAAGGTTATACCGCTCACAACGAACAGATACAGCGGCAGATAGATGAACACGATATTCATCACATCCGTGAGAATGAGGAAAAGCACCTCAAGGCTTGAAAAAGCAGCCGTATCCGCAAGGTCGATGTATTTATATACGCTCACCACCGCCGTAAACGCTATCACCGCAAGGGCAAGGCACCATCTCGCCATCGGAATATGCTCGGAAAGGCTGAAGCCTAAGCCTCTCAGCTTTCTCATCGGCGGTCACCTGCCTTTCCGAAAAGTGTGAGCAGCAGTGCTGCGACTGTCAGAATGAGCGGCAGCACGAAACGTGCCGCAGTTATCTCTCCGCCGTAGATGGATGGCGAGATATCCAGTGGCGGATAATACTCCTCCAGTTTTAGGTGCGGAAAAGCATAGATACAAAGCAGATAAAGCACCTGCGGCATAACGAGCGGCACATATCTCTGACGGTTCACGAATGTAAGTCCGTAGGATATTGCAGCATAGCCGAACCCGAACGTCACAGGCAGGATGAGTCCCAACGCCGCAAAGCTCATGTCGTCAATGCCGCCCCAAATTGCGCACACAACGAACAGCAACAGCTGCGGTATAAACATAGCCGCCGCTCCCGAAATGCCGCAGACCAGCAGGCGTTTCAGCTCATAGCCGCCTTTTCTCAGCTTTATCGTCATAAGGGAGGAGTAGCGGGTCTCCTTCTCCTGCATTATCATCACGGAATACGGCATTGCAGCAAGCACAGGTGCCACAAAAGGCAGCACCATAGACTGCGCTGTTTCATACAGCCTGTCTGTCTCTCCGCTTATCAGCAGGAATGCAAACGCTCCGAAAAGCAGGATAAGCCCCAGTATAACGCTTATGTAAAACGCAGGCTCGGTGAACACACGCTTAAGGTCTGTTTTCAGAAATCTCATGGCTTCGCCACCTCTGTTACCTGCGCATTGTCTATGCGATATATCCGAGTGCAGAGCGTTTCGATATCCTCCGCAATATGGCTTGCAAGGATGATGGTACTGCCTATGGAATTAAGCTCAGAAAACAGCTTGCGTATCTCCTCCACAGACTGCACATCAAGGCTGTTCATCGGCTCGTCCAGAACCAGTAATTCAGGGGCGTTCATCACCGCCTGAATTATGCCCAGTTTCTGCCGCATGCCAAGGGAATATGTGCGCACGGGACGGCGGTTTTTCGGATCGAGTCCCAGTCTTTTCATGAGTGCGCATATCTCGGGAACAGTTACGGGAGAGGCGCTCATAGAGTTCAGTATCTTCAGATTCTTCAGACCACTGTAATGCGGAATGAAGCCGGGAGTTTCTATCATCACTCCGAGGGAATCAAAAAAACGTCCTTTTTTGGAAAGCGCCTTTCCATCTATCGTGATGCTGCCCTCATCGGGAACGAGAAGTCCCGTAAGCAGCTTGAACAGCACGGTCTTGCCGCTGCCGTTCCTGCCCACAAAGCCGCATATCTCGCCCTTTTCCACCGAGAACTCCGCATTCTTTATAACAGGGACACCGCCAAAGCTCTTGCTGACATTATTGAAGCTGATATAGCTCACGGAAACTCCCCCTTTCATTTTTATTCTATTTATAGTATAATAGTTTTACAAAGAAATGTCAATCAGATGAAAATCCCCTGAAAATACTACAAAAGGATACAAAAAAGATACATCCCTGTGGTAAACTCATATCAACGGAGGCGAGGAAATGGCTTACAGGATTCTGCTTGTGGAGGACGATCACAACATAAGAGAGGTCATCTCGGATTATTTCAGAAGCAAGAGCGACCTGCTGCTCACCGAGGCGGCTGACGGCAGCGAGGGTCTCACGCAGATAAGCGAAAACGAATTCGATCTCATAATGCTGGACGTGATGCTCCCGAACATAGACGGATTCTCACTGTGCAGAGAGATCCGCAGAAAAAGCGATGTACCCGTGCTGTTTCTCACGGCAAGAGCCCGTGAGGAGGACGTCCTGTACGGTTACGAGCTGGGCTGCGACGACTACATAGTAAAGCCGTTCTCCCTTGCGGAGCTGTACGCAAAGGTGCAGGCTCTGCTGAAGCGCTCCAAGGGCATGGTGCTAAACAGAGAACTTCGGTGCGGTGGGATATGTCTTGATCCAATCACGCTGAACGTCAATGCAGACGGCAAGGATGTGGAGCTTGCTCCGAAGGAGTTTGCGATACTGAAATACCTGATGGAACACAAGGACTGGGCTGTTGACCGTGAAACACTGCTCACAAGGATATGGGGCTACGATTATTTCGGCGGCGACAGAACGGTGGATAACCACATCAAAAAGCTGAGAAAGTCGCTCGGCTCCGCAGGCGACCAGATAAAAACGGTAATGAAAAAAGGCTGCAAGATCACTGATTGACATTAAATTACGGGGGTAATCATATGACAGGCAAAGCACGAAAAAAACTCACATTCACACACTTCTTTTTAAAGCGCTTCATTCCGCTGCTTATCGCATGCGTGGTGCTGTGCGCCATCGGCACCGTCATCATCAGCAACATGTTCTGGGTGGCTAACGAATCCATGTGTTCCTTTGAGTTTGCAAACACAAAAGCTACCATCCTCGAGGACAGCATCAACGGCTTGCCCGAGACTCTTGTAAAGTACAGGATGGCTATCTACTCCGACTATATCATTGACGAGACCATGGGAACACAGAAGGCTATGGTCATCACTGACGCCGAAACAGGCGAGATCATCACCGATTCAGGCTTTGCGCTGTATGCTTTCCACAGAAACGATGGTGACGAAAAGACCACCATCTACATCTGTGAGGACAAAGCTGTGCTGGACTTCTACATGGAATACAACAGCATGAACGTCATGTTTGATTTTGATGATATATATGTACGGGAGGACGGCAGCTTTCTGCCGGGCACTGTGACTGTCACAGAATATAATGACGAATATCTCAGCACAGGACTCGGTATCCTTGCCGAACAGGATTTCACTCCCTCGGACAAGGATAACTACCAGCACTACTGCGACGGCGACAGAGTGCTCTCCATCGCAGTGGGAACCTTACACGACAACGAAAATCTCACGGTGCTTACCGAGGTGGTAAAGAGCAATCCCGGAATCGAGGGTTATAACGCACTGAACGAGCTTTATCAGACCGAGAAAAACGTCCTGCACACCCAATATGATACATTCAAATACAACGGCAGAGAGTATGCCCTGTACAGCTATGCGACCTATGATATGTGGGCAAGTCTCGGCAGCTTCTTCCTCATCGACTATACCGTGCTGTTCGTGATAATTCTGGCAGTGTCCCTTATCTGGGCAAAGCTCTCCCACACAAAGTACAGCGCAAAGTTCGATTCCGATGAGATGCGCCGCAGCATGGTGGACGCTCTCGCACATGACCTGAAGAGTCCCCTGACCGCTATCTCTGGCTATGCGGAGAATCTCGCAAACGGCACACATCCCGAAAAGAGCGAACACTACACCTCAGCCATCATCGAGAATGTAAACTACATGAACTCCATCATCTCCTCCACGTTAGCGCTTTCCAAAGTGGAGAACTGCACAGCACTGCATAAAGAACAGACAGACGTAACGGCGCTCACGAATGAGCTTTACGAAAAGTACCGTCCTCAGGCAGAGGAAAAGGGCATCACCTACAGCTCCGAAGGCAGCTGCATCGTCACCGCAGACCGTGCGCTCATCTCGCAGGTGATGGAGAACCTCATCACAAATGCGGTGAAGTATACACCCAACGGCGGCAGCATCACTGTTACCTCAAAGGCAAAGAGCATAAGCGTTGCGAACACCTGCAACAACACCGCAAGCCTGCAGAGTCAGGATCTGACCGCTCCCTTCACAAAGGGCAGCGAGAGCCGCAGCGACCGCACAGGCTCGGGAATGGGTCTTGCAATCGCAAAGAGCGCCTGCCTGCGCAACAGCTGCACGATGAAGATAAAGTGTGAAAGCGATTGCTTTACAGCAACGATCAAGTTCTGACAGCACGATGCTCCGATGTATATTCATCGGAGCATTTTGTATTTTTGCGGATAATTTTTACAGAAATGTATTGCATTTATCCCGCGGATATGTTATTATTTTAACATAACTATTCGGAGGTGATCTTGTGAACATCGGCGTATCTACCGCTTCTCTTTACCCTCTCCATGCGGAGGAGGCTTTTTCGGAGCTTGCGGAGCGTGGAATAAAGACCATAGAGGTGTTCGCAAACAGCACCTGTGAGGCTCAGGAGCCTATAATCTCAACGATGACGGATATCAGGGATAAGCACTGCATCACCGTGCCGTCGCT
>JAZKZL010000173.1:0-9006 GCA_045612645.1 Oscillospiraceae bacterium | reverse complement strand
CCTACGGATGATTTGCAATTAAATTGCACCTACAAATTCCGATTTATCACGCCCTTTGCGGTATGGCTTTACCGCCGTTTAGACGAGATGTAGCCGCAAAGAAGGGGTCAAACCTACGGTTTACCCCTGTGACCCCTATCCCTTTGGTTCCGCACACCGCTGCGCTGTGCGGTGATATTAAAGTGAGCGGTTTATCGTGTCTGTTTGTTGCATTTGATTGATAGGCACTTCGTACCTCTCTTTTTAACTTCGTGGTGCAAATTGACCTATCTATGCGTAAGCGCCAGCCGCAGAGTTTGCGACGTTTCTCGAAATTGATTTGTGATGTCGTGAACGGTATGATAAATCTGAATTTGTTGAAGCCTTCCCCTAATGGAGAAGGCTTTCGCTCGTCATATCCCGATCTATATAAACAGCTTTGCCACGCTTGCAAACACAAAGCACACTATCACACCCACAGCTGTGGGAATGACCGCTGACAGCACCGCCCACTTCCAGCCGCCTGCCTCTTTTCTTACCGTGAGGATGGTGGTGGAGCAGGGGAAATGCAGCAGTGAGAACAGTATCACGCATACGGCGGTGACCCACGTCCAGCCGTTTGCGAGGAAAAGCTCGCGCATTCCTGCGATGTCAAGCTCTGTCAGGCTGCCCTGTGCCATGTATGCCATGATTATCACAGGAACGACTATCTCATTAGCAGGAAGCCCGAGGATGAACGCCATCAGTATCACGCCGTCAAGTCCGAGTAAGCGTGCAAACGGATCGAGAAACTCCGTGCAGTGGGCGAGGATGGTGGAATCTCCTACTGTGACGTTCGCCATTATCCATATGAGTACGCCTGCAGGAGCAGCCACAGCGGCAGCTCTGCCGAGAACGAAAAGCGTTCTGTCCAACAGCGAGCGGATGATCACCTTGCCTATCTGCGGGCGGCGGTAGGGCGGCAGCTCCAGTGTGAATGCGGATGGCTCGCCGCGCAGTATTGTTGAGGAAAGCAGTCTTGATATCATGAATGTAATGCCGATGCCGAGGAGTATCACCGCAGTCAGCAGCAGTGCGGAAAGCAGCGAGCCTGCAAAGCCTCCCACGGCGCCCGTGAAGAACATCGTAAGCACTGCGATCATGGTAGGGAATCTGCCGTTGCAGGGAACGAACGAATTTGTGAGCATTGCGATCAGCCGCTCCCGCTTTGAATCTATGATCCGGCAGCCCGTGACTCCTGCGGCGTTGCAGCCGAAACCCATCGCCATAGTAAGCGCCTGTTTTCCGCAGGCATTGCATTTTCTGAACGGCTTATCGAGGTTGTATGCTATGCGTGGGAGATATCCCACATCCTCCAGCAGCGTGAAAAGCGGAAAGAATATCGCCATCGGCGGCAGCATAACGGACACCACCCATGCAAGCACACGGTAGGCTCCGTCCACGATGACGCTGCGCAGCCATTCGGGAGAGCCGAGCGTCACCAAAAGCTCCGAAAGCCTGTCGCCGAGATAAAACAGCCCCTCCGAAAGCAGCGCCGAGGGATAATTTGCGCCCGTTATCGTCAGCCACAGTACTGCTGCAAGTAAAAGCAGCATTATCGGGTAAGCTGTGCGCTTTCCTGTAAGTATGCGGTCTGCTCTGCGGTCACGGATATGCTCTTTGCCCGATGTGTGCAGCACGTTGCGGCAGGCGTCCTCGGCTGTGTGCATGATGGAGGAGACCAGCATATCCCGCAGGCGGTCGGTGGAGATCCCCTCCGCCGCAAGCAGGCTCTTTCCCTTTTCTGCGGTGGCAAGCAGCTCCTTTGGAATATCGGAATGCCCCTGTTTTCTGCTTACCGCTCGTATCAGAGGAAGATCTCCCTCCAGTAATCGCAGTGCAAGAAACCGTGGGCTGATGTCCTTTCCTAGAATGCGGCGTATGGACGGCTCGGTGAAAGCCACGGCGGTCTCTATCACGGATGGATATTTAGGCAGCACGGGATGAAAACTCTCTTTTGGCGTGCAGAGAAGCTTTGTCAGGTTGGAGAGAGTGGCTTTATCGTGGGCGTTCGTGCCGCAGACGGGTATTCCCAGCCGCTTTGAGAGCAGCGGAAGATCGGGCGTTATGCCACGGTGTGCCGCCTCGTCCATGAGATTCACGCAGAGAATGGTATGGGGACAAAGCTCCATCACCTGTAGCGTGAGGTTGAGACCCCTTTGCAGGCAGGCTGCGTCACACACCACCACGGTGATATCTGGTGAGCCGAGACAGAGCAGCTCCCGTGCCACCTCTTCCTCGGCAGAATGCGGGAGCAGGGAATAGCTGCCCGGTATATCCACCAGCAGATAGCTTTCGTCTCCCACGGTACAGTGTCCCTGCGCCACGGCAACGGTCTTTCCTGCCCAGTTGCCCGTGTGCTGATGCATTCCTGTCAAGGCGTTGAAAAGCGTGCTTTTGCCCACGTTCGGGTTTCCTGCCACGGCAACCACTGTTTCACCCTCTGCTTTATTAATATGGTATCCGCCGTCCAGGGCGTTGATTCCTGTTGAGCCTGCGGTAAGTCCCATCGGCGTTACTCCTTTTCTATAAGTATATCACGGCAGTCCTCCGAGCGTATTGCGATAACCGCTCCGCGTATGAGGTAGGCTGACGGATCGCCCGAGGGACTTCTGCCCACGCACTCCACGCTCGTTCCCTCTACGAGACCTATATCAAGCAAACGGCGGCGCATACTGCCGTGTATCAGCAGGCGCACGACTTTTGCGCTCTCGCCTGTATTCAGTTCGTTCATGCTGCGCTGCGGCATGGCGGTCACCTCTTCCTGCATAAATTCATATCCCATTATATGCAGGGGCGGAGAAACAGTGAATTTTGCAGTTCGGTGTTGACAAACAGTGAGTTTTGTGCTAATATATTGTAGAATGGCATATTGTGGGTTGGCGCAATATCGCTTGTTCGCTTTAATAAGATATCATAATAATATGGTATCAGAACAGTAATATACAGACATGAAAGGAAAGACAAAACATGAAAAAGATCGCAGCATTATTCATGAGTGCAGTGCTTGCACTCGGCATCACAGGCTGCTCCGCATCTGACAAGACAGACTGGGAGTACATTGAGGACAAGGGCGAGTTCGTTGTTGGCATCACTCTTTTTGAGCCGATGAACTACTACGACGAGGCAGGCGAGCTTACAGGATTTGAGACAGAGTTCACAAAGGCTGTTTGCGAAAAGCTGGGTGTTGAGCCTGTATTCCAGGTTATCGAGTGGGAGAAGAAGGAAGTTGAGCTTCAGTCCAAGGCTATCGACGCTATCTGGAACGGTCTCACCGTAACTGAGGAGCGCAAGGAGAACATGGCATTCTCCACACCCTATGTAAGAAACAAGCAGGTTGCAGTTATCAAGGCTGAGAACGCTGAGAAGTATGCTGATGTTGCTGCTATGGCAGGCGCATCCATGACTGCTGAGAGCGGCTCCGCAGGCGAGACAGCTATCAAGGCTGACGCTACACTGGCTCAGAACGAGTACATCGCATCCGCAGCTCAGAAGGATGTTCTGATGGAAGTTAAGGCAGGCGCTACAGAGATCGGCGTTATCGACTACGTTATGGCTAAGGCATCCATCGGCGAGGGTACAGACTACGCTGATCTGATGATCGTTGAGGGCGTTGAGCTTGCTCCCGAGGAGTATGCTATCGGTCTGCGCCTTGAGGACGCTGAGACCCTCGCAAAGGTTAACGAGGCTATCGACGCACTGGTTGCTGACGGCACTCTGAAGGCTCTTGCAGAGAAGTACGATCTCGCTGACGTTTACGCATTCCAGTAATATCAATAAAAAGGGCAGCCACCACTGCCCTTTAGATATCGGCAATACGCCGCCCAAAAAACGGCAGGAATATCCTGCAAAAAGGAATTTTACTTATGTCATTCTTAGATGTTACATTACAGCTGGCAGACGGCTTTATGACCACCCTGCTGATCTTCGGCATCACACTGCTGTGTTCCATTCCGCTGGGACTTATCATCACTTTCGGCTCCATGTCGAAGTTTGCGCCGTTCAGGGCGCTGGGCAGGAACACAAGCTCCAAGATTGTGAAGGCTATCGCAGAGTTCAAGCCTATCAGATGGATCACCCGCACCTTTGTGTGGATAATCCGTGGCACACCGCTCATGCTGCAGATCATCATCGTGTTCTACGGTCCGGGTCTGCTGTTCGATATGGGACTTCTCCCGAGAATGCTTGCAGTGCTTATCGCATTCGTGGTAAACTATGCCTGCTATTTCTCCGAGATCTACCGCGGCGGTATCGAGAGCATTCCGCAGGGTCAGTACGAGGCAGGTCAGGTGCTGGGCATGACAAAAACGCAGATCTTCTTCAAAATCGTGCTGTTCCAGGTCATCAAGCGCATCGTGGCGCCCATGGGTAACGAGATCATCACCCTTGTAAAGGATACTTCCCTTGCACGAGTTATCGCAGTAACTGAGCTTGTTAAGGCTGCGGAGACCATCATCTCCCTCAAGGCGATCATCTGGCCGCTGTTCTACATAGCTGCATTCTACCTGCTGTTTTCGGGTCTGCTGACCATACTGCTCGGCAAGCTTGAAAAGAAGCTGAACTACTACAGCGGATAAGGAGCGAATATGGCATTTCTTGAAGTAAAAAACATATACAAGAGCTTCGGCAGAACTGAAGTGCTGAAGGGAATAGATTTCGAGCTGCACAAGGGCGAGGTGCTTGCCATCATCGGCTCTTCAGGCAGCGGCAAGACTACTCTGCTGCGCTGCATAAACTTCCTTGAGCGCCCCGATACAGGCGTGTTCCTCATCGATGGCGAGGAGATCTTCAACGCCGAGGTCAAGGCTTATACCGATAGGGAGATCAGAGAAAAGCGCCTGCATTTCGGAATGGTTTTCCAGAGCTTTAATCTGTTTCCGCAGTACACCGTGCTGAAGAATGTCTGCCTTGCGCAGGAGCTTATGCGCATCAACGGCAGCGAAAGAAAGCTCACAAAGGCTGAAAAGCAGGCGATAAAGGCTGAGATAGAGGCTCACTCCCGCAATCTGCTGGATATGGTGGGGCTTTCCGAGAAGGTGGATAATTACCCCTGCGAGCTTTCGGGCGGTCAGCAGCAGCGAGTTGCCATTGCAAGAGCGCTTGCGATGAAGCCCGATATCCTGTGCTTTGACGAGCCTACCTCCGCACTGGATCCCGAGCTTACGGGCGAGGTGCTGAGAGTTATCCGAGAGCTTAAAACAAGCGACCGCACCATGATCGTTGTTACCCATGAGATGAACTTCGCACGCAGCGTTGCGGATAAGGTGATCTTCATGGCGGACGGAGTTATTGAGGAGATCGGCACGCCCGACGAGGTGTTCGGCTCCCCGAAGAGCGAGAAAACAAGGGCGTTCCTGGCGAAGTCACTGGAAAACCCTATGGACTGATCTATATACGCTATGCGCCTGAGAGGATATTTCCCCTCGGGCGCTTTTGTTATCCTCTGTGGGAATGGTACAGTATTTCGTGCTGCACTTTACTGCATATATTGCAGCGCTCGGGAGTGTTGCGGAATGCAACAGTTCCGAAAATGAATGTATTGAAAATAAAACACGTTCTGAAAATCAATGTATTGAAAATAAAACACGTTCCGAAAATGAATGTATTGAAAATGAAACACGTTCCGAAAATGAATGTATTGAAAATGAAACATGTTCTCAAAAACCGTATACGGAAAATGCGACACAAAATAATATCAATAAAAATAATAATATTATTATATTCTCCTCTTCCTCAATGACCTTGATCTACCCTGAGGAGAGGGAGGATGGATGAAGAAAACAATTCAGTTTTTTGCAGAAAGATATGGGGTATCATGCATACTGAAAAAGATCAGCGCTCGTGTGCAGAGAGCATGGGACGGATCTTTGCTCCGCTGAAGGTGCGCAGTTTATAGTTCCGTGTGACGGCAAACACTTTGGGCGACAGAAGAAACAGGGCGATAAGGTTCGGTATCGCCATGAGTCCGTTTATCAGATCGCACAGAGACCATACAGCAGAGAAATCCAGCAGCACACCTGCTGCGGTTACTGCAATGAACAGCACACGGAACGGCTTTTCCGCCCGCCTGCCGAAGAGATACACCGCCGCCTGTGAGCCAAAGCTGCTCCAGCCGATAACGGTAGAAAAGGCAAACAGCACCACTGCAACCGCCAGCAGCTTTCCCGAAAGGCTGCCGAAGGTCTGCGAGAAGGCGTAGGTGGCAAGCTCTGAGCCGCTTACCTCGCATATCCGCACGCTGTCGATGAGCGGAATGGTCTGCTCACGGTCAAGGAACACGGGATTGCCGCTTTCGGATAGTTTTTGCACGCCCTGAACGCTCATGATGTTGCAGAAGGTGCGGCTGCCTTTTTCCACAGAAACGGAAAAGCCTGTTGAATATATCGTGCGTAAAGAGGTGGAATGTTGAGAATCTCCCGTTGTCAGGGTATATGCGCCGTCGGTGATAAGGCTGTCCTGCTCCGTCAGACGGAAATACTGCGGCGTGGTGGAGATTCGGCTGAATGCCTCCTCCGCGGTGGGAGCGTCACAGGGCGTTGACAGCAGGATGACGGCGGTGAGCGTACACATCACGATGGTGTCGAAGAATACCTCGAAGATGCTCCACATCCCCTGCACGCAGGGTTCTTTCACGGCGCTTGCGGTGTGGGCGGCAACGGATGTGCCTAGTCCCGCCTCGTTGGAGAATACTCCCCTGCGGAAGCCCATGGATATCGCCTGCTTTATCACATAGCCGCTGATTCCACCCGTCACCGCGTTAATGCCGAATGCACCCTCTATCACAGCGCCGAAAACGGCAGGCAGCCTTGTGAGATTCGCTGCCATTATCCACACAGCGCCGAGGATATAAAAGCAGGACATCAGCGGCACGAGCTTTGCTGTTACGCTGCCGATTCTCTGCACTCCTCCGAAGATGATGCAGCCGACCGCAGCGGGGAGAACTATTCCCGTCACGAGCGGCGGCAGTGAGAAATTCGCTTGAAGTGCGCCTGCGGCAGAGTTTATCTGCGCAAGGTTTCCCATGCCGAATGCGGAGAGGGTACACAGCGCCGCAAACATCACGGCAAGAGGCTTTGCGAGCCATGAGGTGCAGCGCTTTTCCGCAAGACCCTGCTCCATGTAGCGCATTGCGCCGCCCTCCCATTCACCGTGGGAGTTCCTTTTGCGATAATATATGCCCAGCACGTTCTCGGCAAAGCCTGTCATCATGCCGAACAGGGCGGATATCCACATCCAGAACACCGCTCCCGCACCGCCTGCCGCAAGTGCGGCGGATACTCCCACGATGTTGCCTGTGCCGAGAGTTGCGGCAAGCGCCGAGGACATAGCCTCGAACGGCGTTACGGAGCCGTTTTCTCTGTTGCCGCTGCGGGAAAATACTGTGCATTTCAGCCAGTGCGGAATATGCCGCAGCTGGAAAAATCCCGTGCCGACGCTGAATAGAACTCCTGCCGAAAGCATCAGAAAAAGCGTGGGTGCGCCCCACACTATGCTGTTAAGTTTATCTGTCATCTGAGCGGTTTTCCTTTCTGAAAGCTTCAAGTTATGTAAAAACGAAAAAGTAGGGCGTAATACCAGTTACTGACAATAAATAATTGAAATCAGTCGATTAAAATGATAAAATTGTCACTGTTGTGCGCACACGGAAATATATACAGGCAGGATTTTGTAATGGTTTTCAAAAGGAAGATACTTATAGCATACAAGCACAAGAGAGATCTGTCATCGCTCATGCGCCGCCTTAAAACCGATAGCAGTGAGATATTTTTCACTGCTTCGGGCGAGGCGGCAGTGGGTATGGCTCAATCCCATTGTCCTGAGCTGATATTACTGGGCACACAGCTTGACGATATGGATGGCATCAGCGTACTGCGTTCGATAAGGGGATGGTTGGAGGTGCCTGTTATTATGCTGGCGCCTGAATGCAGGGAGAGGGATGTCATGATGTCGCTTGAAAGCGGCGCAGATGATTTTATAGTGCTTTCATCCAGTGTAGGTGAGATGCTCTTGCGTATCGGCACTGCGGTAAGGCACCGTCAGAATATGCAGAGCGGTGTTGTGGATCGAAACAGCTTCAGTGTGGGAGAGCTTGTGGTGGATTATGACAGATTACGTGCGTATGTTTCGGGCAAGGATGCGGATCTCACTCACAATGAATTCAGGATAGTATCGCTGCTGAGCAGGAATGCGGGGAGCATATGTACATACGAATATCTTATCTCGCAGCTGTGGGGTCCGAATGCAGACACCGATAATCAGATACTTCGCGTCAATATGGCGAATATCCGAAGGAAGATAGAATGCGATTCTGCGACTCCCCGATATATCAGTACTATTTCGGGCGTGGGATACAGAATGGCAGAGAAATGACGGCTTATTATGTATTAATCTTAAAATAGCTATTGACTTTTTCGCTTTATTATGGTAAAATAGTTCCAAGGATAATAATCACGGTTTAAAGCGTGAAAAATTGCTCTACGGAGGTATTTTATGTTAAAGGACGAAAATCTGGATTATCTGTTTGAGGCTATTCTTACTCTGAAAACAGTGGATGAATGTTATGCTTTCTTTGAGGATCTCTGCACTCCTCAGGAGATGAAGTCCATCTCCCAGCGTCTGCAGGTGGCTAAGCTCCTCACTTCCGATTGCGTTTACAACGAGATCGTTAAGCAGACAGGCGCAAGCACCGCCACCATCAGCCGTGTCAATAAGACACTCAACTATCAGGCTGCGGGCGGCTACAAGATCATCTTCGACAGACTGAAGGACGAGAATAAGTAATGGCAGGCTACGGCGAATTTGCCGATGTTTACGATCTGCTGACAGAGAACGTACCGTATGATGAGATCGCAGATTATTACTGCGGCATGATACAGCGCTTCGGTTCACCGGGAAAGCTGCTGCTGGATATGGGATGCGGCACGGGAAATCTCACGCTGAGGCTTGCGGAACGGGGGTTTGAGGTCATCGCTTCCGATGCTTCCGCCG
>JAZKZL010000172.1:0-4686 GCA_045612645.1 Oscillospiraceae bacterium | reverse complement strand
CTTACGCGGGGCGCAAACTCCATTTCGCATTCCCCTAATGGGAATGCGATTTTGCTGTGCAAAACCATTCCGTTTGCCACTGATCCCCTTTTAAAATGCACCTACAAATTCCGATATATAAAAATTCCCGTGAAAGCTATCTGCATTCACGGGATCGCTTTTTATTCAGCTGTTTCAAGGGCGTTGATGGCTGCTACTGCATCCCAGTAGAAATGCTCCTTGCCGATACGCTCTCTGAATTCCGCTCTGTCCATCATCTCAGAAACGGAATCCTGTACGCCGCAGAAAAGTATCTCGGTGCCGCTGCTTTTCAGCTGCTTGTAGAGGCTTTCCAGCTCGCCGAGGGAGATGTCATCCGCAGTAGGTACGCCACGCATGGAGAGGATGATGTGCTTTGCCTCGGAAAGCTCAGAGATGGCGCCGATGAGCTTTTCCTGTGTGCCGAAGAAAAGGGGGCCTGCAAGATATACGACCTTGCAGCTCTTCAGCTTGTCGCTGTATTTGCCGCCCTGAAGTCTGCGCTCGTCGATATCGCTGACGGTGACTTTAAGCTCGCAGCTCTTTACGATGAACACCAGCATTGCAGCGACTACGCCGATAACGATGGCAACAGTCAGATCGAACACAACGGTAGCTATCATAGTAATAAGGTACTGCAGGATGGAGGACTTGAACTTCTTGCCGAAGATGCTCTTGATGGAGTGCCATTCGTTCATGCGGAAGGCTGTAACCATCAGCACGCCTGCCAGTGCTGCCAGAGGGATACGGCTCATAACGCCGCCCAGCAGGAACATGGAAAGGATAAGCACGATGGAATGTACAACGCTTACAAGTCTTGTCTGTCCGCCGGATTTGATGGCAACGGATGTACGGGCGATGGCTGCGGTGGCAGGAACGCCTCCCAGCAGCGGGATCACCATGTTGCCGATGCCCTGTGCGATAAGCTCACGCTGTGCATCAAGGCGCTCGCCTTTCATCTTGCCTGCGGATGCGCCGCAGAGAAGGCTCTCTATCATGCCGAGTGCCGCAACGGATACCGCAGGCATGATGAGCTGTGCGATATTGGAGAAATCAAAGCCGTTTACGATAAGGCTGTCCTTTGTGACAAGGCTGCGGGGAATATCGCCCACTTCCGCAACAACAGCCTCGGGGAACGCGATCATGTTCACAACCAGTGCCACGATGATTCCCACCAGCGAGGAGGGAACAACTGCGTTCCATTTCTTCGGATAAACGATCATGATGACCATTACCAGTGCGCCGAACATCACTGCCCACCAGTTGGGAGCGAAGCTGCCCTCGCCGTTGAAGTAGGAAACGATCTTCTGAATGGCGTTCTCGCCGACGGATTTTGTGCCGAAGAAGTTATCTATCTGACCCAGTGCGATGATGATGGCAATACCAGATGTAAAGCCTGTGATAACAGGAGAAGGGAGATAGCTTACCAGCTTGCCCACCTTGCACAGCGCAGCAACGATCAGAATGATTCCCGAAAGGAAACCTGCCATCAGCACGCCCTGCACGCCGTACTGTGCAGATACGGAAAGCAGGATGGCTGCCATAGCGCCTGTGGGGCCTGAAATCTGATAGGATGCGCCACCGAGTATTGCAATGACGATGCCCGCAACGATGGCGGTTATCATGCCTGCGGCAGCGTCCGCACCCGAGCTTACGCCGAATGCCAGCGCCAGCGGCAGTGCAACCGCGGCAACGGTAAGACCTGCCATGAGATCCTTTGCAAGGCTTTTTCCGTTGTAGCCCTTAAACTCCGTTTTGAGATCGGAGATGTACTTTTTAAACATTATAATTACCTTCTTTTCTTTGCTGTTTTTTTACCGAGAATAATTATACATCTACGTTGATATAATGTCAATCAGCGGTAGTGACATAGTTTTTAGACCAAAAGCAGTTTATTTTGTGTAGATTGATATGTAGTTAATGTGTAAAAGCGATGAAATATGAATCTATGCTCTTGCAAAAACATCTGAAATATGCTACAATATAATTGTAGCGGTGTAATATATTGGTTTGACCGCATTGATTTCTGAAAGGAGTTAATCACAATGGGATTTTTTGACGAATTACTGACTACGACAAAGAGTGTTGCTTCCACAGCAGGCAAAAAGACTGACGAGGCTGTTAAGATCTCCAAGCTGAAGGTAAAGAAGGCTCAGATCAAGTCTGATATTAAATCAAAGCAGGAGAAGCTGGGTGCACTGGTATATCAGATGGCAAAGGCTGACGAGAAGGACAGCGAGGCTTTTGATGCAGCTATCGCTGAGATCGACGCAGGCTATGAGGCTCTCATCGAGCTTGACAAGCAGCTGGACGAGCTTGCAGGCGCAGTTACCTGCGAGAAGTGCGGCGCAAAGACAAAGAATGATAACAATTTCTGCCCCAAGTGCGGCACAAAGCTCCCTGTTATCGAGGTGAAGGAGGAGGCTGCTCCTGCAGAGGAAGCTGCTACTGAGGCTGCTCCCGCCGAGGAAAATAAGACAGAGGAATAATTACCGAGCGATAACAGACCTCCCTTATTCGGGGAGGTCTTTTCGTTTGCTGCAATTGACGATTTTTTCTTGACTTACAAACATATAAATGGTATAATTAATTATGAACTGTAAGTCGGTTATGAGGGGTGGTGCGATGTGAGGATCTTTATCAATGCAAGGTCGCAGGAAACTGCCGACAGCATCGCTGCCGCTCTTTCTGAGCTTAATGCCGATATATTCTGCTGCTGTGATGATGAGACTGCCGATTCTGCCGAGCTGGCTGATTTTGACGCAGTGATAGTATCCACGCCGCTCAGAACGGAATTCGGGCTGAATTTCCTTGCAGAAGCTCACCGCCGCACCCGTGCAAGCCTTGTCTGCCTTGTTAAGACGGATATTGCAGACGAGGTGCAGAGCCGCATACGCTTTACGGGCGCATTCGTGCTGCCGAGACCTTTCACTAAGGCTGCGCTTATCCAGACAGTGAAGATGGCACTACTGGCAGGAGAGAGCATCCGACGGCTGGAGGATGAGAATGACAAGCTCTCCCGTAAGCTGACGGACAGCAAGCTGATAAACCGTGCGAAATGCTGCTTGATACAATATCTCAACCTTACCGAGGAGCAGGCGCAGCAGCATATCGTGAAGCTCGCGATGGACACACGGCGCTCAAAGCGTGAGGTGGCGGAGGATATCCTGCGCACTTACAGCATAATATCTTAAACGAAAGGCATTACTATGGCAAAGAACATTAAGCTTGATACAAAAAAGAAGATCGAAGCGGACGGAAGATTCTATATAAAGGGCGGTTTTTTCCATCGCTTCACTGTTACACGCACTACGAACATCGTGGTGATGATACTTCAGGTGCTTTCCCTTGCAGCCACTGCGATATTTGCGCTGTGCCTGGGTGTGCTTGGCTCGCTCAGCATGATGGCTGTGGGCTATGAGGATGTCATCAGCACTATCGTGGATTACTACAAGGCAGGTGTGATGCTGTGGCTGATAAGCTCTATAATATACGTCATAGGCACGATAATCCTGTTCCTTGGCTTTTCAAAGATAGCCGCAGGCGTTCATACCGTAGCGCTTGCAATGTCGCTTGCGATGTATTATATCTTCGGGCTTGCGAGTAAGACCGCTAATCTCGATACCGCGGGACCGGCAGTTATTTATATGCCCTGCATCTTTATTGCAATAATATCCATAATCATCGCAGTGGCAGTGAATCTTCCGCTGTGGCTGGATAAGAAGGAGGAGAAGGACAAGGAGATCGCTCCGTCCATTCTCGCAAAGGACGAACAGGAGGACTGACATGGCTTCTATCATTTCTGAGGACATCCGTTTCCATCTCAAGACGAAAACAGGCGATATCGGCAGATATGTTATTCTTCCCGGGGACCCGGGCAGAGTTCCCCTTATCGCAGAAAAGCTGGATGATGCAAAGCTCATTGCACAGAACCGTGAATACACCACCTATACGGGCTATCTTGACGGTGTGAAGGTCAGTGTATGCTCCACAGGCATCGGCGGCGCATCCGCTGCCATTGCAGTGGAGGAGCTTATCATGTGTGGCGCGGATACCTTTATCAGGGTCGGCACCAGCGGTGGCATGGATCTGAAGGTGATCGGCGGCGATCTGGTGGTGGCATCCGCAGCGATACGCAGCGAGGGTACAAGCTACGAATATCTGCCCGATCATTATCCCGCTGTTGCAGATTTCGATGTTATGCGTGCGCTGAAGGACGCAGGCGACGAGCTTTCCACCGATGACGACGGCAACCGCTGTCATGTGGGAGTAGTTCACAGCAAGGATAACTTCTACGGCGAGATAGATCCCGAAACAACAGGCGTTGCGCACAAGCTCTCCACCGCATGGGACGCTTATGTGAAGTGCGGCTGCCTTACCTCCGAGATGGAGGCGGCTGCGATATTCTCCGTGGCTCAGTGCAGGGGCGTGCGTGCAGGCGCAGTGCTGACGGTACTGTGGAACGTGGAGCGCACTAAGCTGAAGCTCCCCGATAACAACTGCGAATCCAGCGAGAGAGCCATCCAGTGCGCAGTTAATGCAATAAGAAAGCTGATAAAAACTGATAGATAAATCGGAATTTGCCAGCGACGCCGAGCGATGCTCGGCTTACGCGGGGCGCAAACTCCATTTCGCATTCCCCTAATGGGAATGCGATTTTGCTGTGCA
>JAZKZL010000171.1:0-2567 GCA_045612645.1 Oscillospiraceae bacterium | reverse complement strand
GAAACGCCCTTCATTGTATCCAGCCACTCGCGCTTAGCCTCGCGGGTGAATACCTCGGGCTTAACCTTGTACCACTTCTGCCACTCGCCCTCTGCGAGAACGTCCATGTAGTCGTCGCCGATGTAGAGATCGATGGTATTGTCACGGTCTGCACGGCGGATGTCGTCAACGAACTGCAGGTTCATAACCTGAGGGGACTGACGCAGATACCAGTTGTCAGCCTTCTGACCTGCCAGACGTGTGCAGTGGATACGGCTCTGCTGACCTGCGCCGATACCGATAGCCTGACCGCCGCAAGCGTATGCAACGGAGTTGGACTGTGTATACTTCAGAGTGATGAGAGCGATAGCGAGATCGTGCTTTGCGCTCTCGGGAAGAACCTTGTTAGCTGTGGGCATATTAGCGAACAGCTCGTCATTGATCACCAGCTCGTTTCTGCCCTGCTCGAAGGTGATGCCGTAAACCTGCTTGCGCTCCAGAGGCTCAGGCATGTAGTTCTCATCGATCTTGATGATGTTGTATGTACCCTTTCTCTTGGACTTCAGGATCTCCAGTGCCTCATCTGTGTAACCGGGAGCGATAACGCCGTCGGAAACCTCTCTCTGGATGATCTTTGCTGTGGAAACATCGCACACGTCGGAGAGTGCGATGAAGTCGCCGTAGGAGGACATTCTGTCAGCGCCTCTTGCTCTTGCGTAAGCGCAGGCAAGGGGAGAAAGCTCGCCCAGATCGTCTACCCAGTAGATCTTAGCCAGTGTCTCGGTGAGGGGCAGACCGATAGCTGCACCTGCGGGAGAAACGTGCTTGAAGGATGTTGCTGCAGGGTAGCCTGTAGCAGCCTTCAGCTCCTTAACGAGCTGCCAGCCGTTGAAAGCGTCCATGAAGTTGATGTAGCCGGGGCGGCCGTTGAGCACCTCAATGGGGAGATCCTTGCCGTTCTCCATAAAGATGCGGGAAGGCTTCTGATTGGGGTTACAGCCGTATTTGAGTTCGAGTTCGTTCATTGTGATTACGTCCTTTCGATGAAAATATATGCTTATAATAATTGTGTGTCAAGGCTGTGAGAAGCATGCAGATGCGCGAATGACCGCAAGCGGTCACTCTGCAAACTCCGCTTCGGTTTTCCCTTATGAAAAACCGATTTGCTTTCGCAAACCGCTACATTTGCTACTATCGCTGCCTTATACGTTCTTGTTTACGATACGGGTCTCATACTTGCCTGTCTCGATGTCGATGTAGCGTACGAACAGGGATACCTTGTTATCCTCGTTGAGGTTCTTCCACAGCATATCTGTGAAGCTGTCGATATCCATATCGGGGATGATAACGTTCTTAGGCTCGCCCTCGAAGGTGGGGAGTCTGCGCACGCCCTCTGCGGTGGTGATCTCATCGCCTGCATAGGTGTGGATAAAGCTGCCCTTGCCGTTCATGGGGTTGCTGTATGCGTATGTGAATCTGCGGCAGGAGGAGCCGTCGCCGTCTGCGGACTTCAGGATGGACATTGCGTAGTTCATGCCGTTGTTCTCCAGATGGATGATGCCGCTGATACGGGGTGTCCAGTTGGGCTTGTCGTCCTCAAACTCACGGGAGCGGAGGCTCTGCTCAAAGGTCATCTGCTTGTCCATGCCCTCGTAGATGGTATCGGTCTGATCGCCGTTTGTTACGATGGTCTTGTTGCCGAGAACTCTTACGGGAGCGTAGATGATGAGGTGGGGATCAACCATCTTGGAGGGATCGAAAGCCTGAGTGCGGATGCCCTCGCCGTCCTCAATGAATACTCTGTTGCGGCTGTTCTCGCTTCTGCCCATGATGAAGTAAGCAGTTACAGCCTTCTTGCCATCGGCAGACTTGCCGATAACGATGCCTCTGCCGTGGTAGGCGAGGGAGTTAAGCTCTTTGTCAAGTGCGATGTAATCCATAGTCTTGTCCTTTCTGATTGCGGATAGAATAGTATATTTTGTGCGGTTAGACCGCTGTTTTATAACATAGATCAGTATACGGACACGGCATTGCCGAAGGCGATGCTGCCATTTGCGCAGCAAATCTGCGGCAAGCTTTGTCCCTACGATATCCTTGCAGACGGTCAAGATGCCGTCAGATGCAAGGAACCTGAGCGCAGTCGTACTTTGTGTACGTCAAGCGAAGAGTGACGCGGCAGGTGACGGTTTATTGACCGTCTGATTATTCTACGAAATTCCAGCCCTTCTTAAAGCTCGCAGACTCCCAGGGTGTTACATTTGCCGCCTCACCGACATACATGATCTCGCCGTCCTTGACTGCCCATTCGATCTCCTCATCAGCGATGGGGGTGAACTTCAGTGTCAGACGGAAAGCGGGGGTAAGCTCCTCCAGAGAGAGGAAACGGTCGGGGATAACGGAAAGCACAACAGGCTCCACCCAGTCGAGAACTCTGCCGCAGGGCTTTGTCTCATCAAAATCGAAGTCCTCATCGGGGTAGAAGTCCTCGCCGTAGTCGTCGATGAGAGCGAGAACATAGTCAGCGGTGTACTTCACCAGCTTGTTTATCATCTCATCGGACATGCCGAGATAATGCTCCACGCACTTTC
>JAZKZL010000170.1:0-1854 GCA_045612645.1 Oscillospiraceae bacterium | reverse complement strand
CGCCGTTTTTTTTAACCACGACGCCGCAGGCAACTTCATTAATTATTCATTATTCGTTATTCTCTATTCAATATTCATTTTAATTCAATCCCTAAGGAATTGAATTAAGATGCCTTACTCAACTTCCACTACGCCGTCTGCCTTGACGGAGATCTTCATTCCGTCCCTGACATAATGCAGGAACTCATCTCCCAGCGAATCCACAACAGGCATGGATACGCCGTCCACCCACACATCCGCAAGAATAGCACCTGCAGCCGCAAGGGAATCTATGTGGTTCGCAAACAGCAGGCAGGCGGGATTCTTCTCCATTGCGCAGGCGCAGTAAAGCACCAGTCCGCCTGTGGTGGAGCCGATGGTCTGCGGCAGGCAGAGCGCCTTGTTGATGAGCGGCTTGCCGTGAAGCTCCTTGTTGTTCTGATCGCCGCACTTTACTTCCTTATCGCCGAACTGCAGCGCCATCTGCAGCGAAGCAAGTGTATTGAAGCCCTCCGTGGTAACAACAGCCTCTGCCGTTACCTCGCCGGGGGTGATAACTCTTCCCTGAAACTGTTTCATTATTTCTTACCTCCTGTGATAGTGTGCAGGATCTCAGCATCCGTATAGTATCTCGCACTCGTATAGGTGCGCAGCTTGTTGGACGAGGTGATGACAGGCATCTTCTTGCAAAGAGGATTATTCATATACATAAGCGGACAGATATAGGATGTGATGACGCCCGTTGCCTTCAGCCTTGCTGCGTAGTCGGTCTTTTCAAACGCTTCAAGCACTGCGGGAGCGGCAGTGAACACTGTGGGGATCGTCACCCTCTTTACGCCGTTCTTCTGTAGCTCGGTCTCCAGCTTATCTGTCCAGTCCTTCAGCTGCTGCAGTGACAGGTGCGGACATCCCACGAAGCACAGCTTCGGCTTTGCATCAGGATCCTTCCAGATCACGGGATAATCCCTCTGCACTCTTTCAAGCTCCGCATCGTCGATGATGTATTCCCTTGCGCCCTCTGCGATAAGGCTCTCGCCCTGCTCAACTGCTTCGGGAGTGAGACCTCCTATGTGATAAAGACCCACTGCTCCGTTGGAGGCAGTTGCAGCACCGAAATCCTTCAGATATGCACATGCAGCATCGTCCAGCTCGTTGCCCAGCCACTTGTCAAGTCCCACCACATAAGGCACGTCCTCCATTACCTTCATGCCGATGGCAGAGCCGAGCAGCTGAGCCTCAGGCTTCTTTGTGGTGTTTACTTTAACTACCCATGTAGCCTTTCTGCCTTCGTCGGTGAGAAGTCCGAAATACGGAACATATCCCACGATGGAGCCCATGATATCGATAATGCCCGAGTTACGGTTGCATCTTGCACCCAACACGGAGTTCGCATATACCACTGCACTGGATTCCGCCCAGGAAAGCACATCGCCCTTCTTAGGCTTGTTGCCCACCTCGTCCATATAGCAGGTGCAGGAAAAGGCGTTCTTATCCATCAGTCCCAGCTTTTCAAGCTGACCCTCATAGAAATCCTGCTTTGTGTACATAAACTTATTGAACACGAAGTTCTGCAGGAAGTTTGCGGGAACGTTCTTATCCAGAGGACGGGGGTCTACGGAGAACTTCTGTCCCGATGCAACGCCTGCGTCAAGCAGCTGCTGCATGAGATCGTAAACAGGCGCCATTACCTTCAGACCAAAGGATGTTACAAGATGGTTGTAATCCGAGGTTATGGGAACGAGCTTTTCAGCCTCGAAAGCGTCGCCGTACATAACTATGGTCTTCATTACCTTTGCAAGCGTTTCACCCTTTTCGCCGTCAAGGATCGCCTGCTGTTCTTTTGTCAATATCATATCATTTCTCCTTATCAGATCA
>JAZKZL010000169.1:0-1755 GCA_045612645.1 Oscillospiraceae bacterium | reverse complement strand
GCCGCAGACTACATTGTGGATATCGGACCTGCTGCGGGCGTGAACGGCGGCGAGGTGCTGTACAGCGGCGATGTGGAGGGCTTGATGAAATGCGAGAAGTCGCTTACGGGTCAGTATCTCAGTGGAAAGATGAAGATACCTGTTCCCGAGAGCCGCCGTAAGCCCTCTGACAGATGGCTCAGAGTTATAGGTGCAGCGGAAAACAACCTCAAAAACATTGATGTGGATATCCCTGTGGGTATATTCACCTGTGTTACGGGTGTTTCGGGCAGCGGCAAAAGCTCGCTCGTGAACGAGATAGTTTACAAGCACCTTGTGGCGAAGCTCAACCGTGCAAGGACGCGCCCCGGTAAGTTTAAAGACATGACAGGCTCGGAGTATCTTGACAAGGTGATAATGATAGATCAGTCGCCCATCGGCAGAACGCCACGCTCGAATCCTGCAACCTATACGGGCGTGTTCAATGATATCCGTGAGCTGTTCTCTCAGACGAATGACGCAAAAATGCGCGGTTACGGCCCCGGCAGATTCTCTTTCAACACAAAGGGTGGCCGCTGTGAGGCGTGCGAGGGCGACGGCATACTGAAGATAGAGATGCACTTCCTGCCTGATGTGTATGTTCCCTGTGAGGTGTGCAAGGGTCAGCGCTACAACCGTGAGACTCTCGAAGTGAAATACAAGGGCAAGAGCATCTATGACGTGCTGGAAATGACGGTGTCCGAGGGTGTGGAGTTCTTTGCGAACATCCCGAAGATCGCCAACAAGATGCGTACCATGGAGGAGGTGGGCCTCGGATATATCAAGATAGGACAAAGCTCCACAACGCTTTCCGGCGGCGAGGCGCAGCGCATAAAGCTTGCAACAGAGCTTGCAAAGCGCTCCACGGGCAAGACTATCTATATACTTGATGAGCCGACCACGGGTCTGCACACTGCGGATGTGCGCAAGCTTATCGATATCCTGCAGCGCCTGACAGACAGCGGAAACACGGTGCTGGTGATTGAGCATAACCTTGATGTCATCAAGACGGCGGATTACATTATAGATATGGGTCCCGAGGGTGGCGACAAGGGCGGCACGGTGATCGCAAAGGGAACTCCCGAGGATGTGGCGGAGAGCGATATCTCCTACACGGGGTATTATCTTAAAAAGATGCTTTGATACTGTGCTTTCTTGAAAAACGACTTTATCGTTCTTTGTGGTGATATAGGGCGGAAATCGCAGAAATTACGGGTGACGTTACGATATATTGGCGTTACGTGCTGCACAGCGTCAATATATTGTGTATTTCGACATAAAAAGCTATGGCAGTCCCATGGGTGGGGCTGCTTTTTTGTGCAATGTGCATAAAATTATGAACAAAAGTTCTCTAAGTTTTTCAAATAAAAGATATTCTCGAACTCTTGCAAAAAAATAAAAAGGGGTGTATACTTTAAGAGTGGGGAAAAGTGGTGAAGATTTCACTAAAGTGGGGAGAAAATCCACTGAAAAACCAAAAAACACAGAAAAATCACATCACCGCATTTCCACAGCATAATTGGGAAATATATTAAAATCTACGGAAAATGCCGCCTGAGGAGGGCGGAACACCGACCTACGGCGCGGCAGGCTGGGGAGCCTGACGAAAGAGATAAGCACGGGGCGGTACACTGACAGGCTGAAATGCATGGCTGGAAGGGGGGAAAGAAATGTACGGCGAGTTTGAACACACCATAGACAGCAAGGGTCGTATGAACTTCCCTGCAAAGCTGCGAG
>JAZKZL010000168.1:0-6140 GCA_045612645.1 Oscillospiraceae bacterium | reverse complement strand
CAGAAATGTCCGACTTCAACGATTATGACGCCTTTAAGCAGCTTGTGACAAAGATGAAAGAAAACGGCGTAGTGACCTCCATCGACGATTTCGGTACAGGCTACTCCTCGCTCAATCTGCTTACAGACTTCATGTTTGATGTGGTAAAGCTGGACAAATCCTTCCTCGATAACATATCGAGAAGCCACAGCAGAACAGATGAGATAGTCGTGCGAAACATCGTTAAGATGATCAAGGAGCTTGGCATGAAGGTTATCGCCGAGGGCGTTGAGACCATTGAGCAGGCGCAGTTCCTTAAAGATATCGACTGCACGATGGTTCAGGGTTATCTCTTTGATAAGCCGCTGTGCTGCGAGGAGTTCGTGGCAAGGCTTGCTGAAAAGAATTACGAAAAGCTGCTCTGATATATCACAAGCCTGAGAGGGTCTTTGCCCTGCTCAGGCTTTTTTTGCATCTCACAAAGAAAAACATTTCCTGTTATGTAAGTTTTGCGATTTTCTGTGCATGATAAGTCTATAAATCTGAAATGATCTGTACAGGAGAACGTCCATGATATTATCCGAGATAATCCAAAACGCATACCATAAGCCGATATCAGAATGCAGCGACAGCGAGATCTATTCCGCGCTGCTGCAGGCGGTTCACACTATGGCAGAAAAAAAGCGGCCGCCTGTTCCGAAAAAGAAACTATATTACATCTCTGCGGAATTTCTCATCGGAAAGCTACTTTCAAACGATCTGATAAATCTCGGGATCTATGATGAGATCAAACGAGAGCTTGCGGAAAACGGCAGAGATATCTCTGCCATTGAGGAGCAGGAAAAAGAGCCTTCCCTCGGCAATGGAGGTCTCGGCAGACTGGCAGCCTGCTTTCTCGACTCCATTGCCACGCTGGGACTTTGCGGTGACGGTATTGGTCTTTGCTATCATTTCGGACTCTTCAGGCAGGTGTTCGAGGATAATGCGCAGACCGCACGCCCCGATCAATGGCTGAGCGAAAACAGCGCACTTATGCGCACAAACACTGTTTATTCCGTGAGATTCAAAGATATCTCTGTAACCGCACGGATGTACAACATCAATGTCACGGGATATGAGGGCGTGACGAACAGGCTGCATCTGTTTGATATGGAAAGCGTTGATGAGAGTATCGTAGATGAGGGCATATCCTTTGACAAGGAGGATATCGCAAAGAATCTCACCCTCTTCCTCTACCCTGACGACAGCGATGAAAAAGGCAGACTGCTGCGCATATATCAGCAGTATTTCATGGTATCCTGCGCCGCACAGCTGATACTGGATAAATGCACTGCACGGGGATGCTCGCTGCACGATCTGCACGAATACGCGGTGATACAGATAAACGACACCCACCCCACCATGATCATCCCTGAGCTTATCAGGCTGCTCACGGCACGGGGACTCCCGATGGACGACGCCATACGCACGGTAAGCCTCACCTGCGCCTACACAAATCACACCATCCTTGCCGAGGCACTGGAAAAATGGGAGATGCCCCTGCTGAAAAAAGCTGTGCCGCAGCTCATCCCTATCATTGAGGTGCTGGACGACAAGGTGCGCAGAAAGTTCCCCGACCCAAAGGTGTATATCATCGACGGCGAGGAGCGTGTTCACATGGCGAATCTTGATATCCACTGCTGCTTCAGCGTAAACGGCGTTGCATCCCTGCACACCGAACTGCTGAGAAAAGAGGAGCTGAACAGCTTTTACAGAATATACCCCGATAAATTCAACAACAAGACCAACGGCATAACCTTCCGCCGTTGGCTGATGCACTGCAACCCAGAGCTTTCGGCGCTCATCACTCAACTTATCGGCAGCGGCTGGAAAAAGGACGCTATGCAGCTTGTGCGCCTGCTTGACCATCGGGAGGAAAAAGAAGTATTCGACTCGCTCCTCAGGATAAAGCACAGCAATAAGCTGAAACTGAAGGAATATCTGCTGAAAAAGCAGGGCATTCAGCTTAACGAAAACTCTATATTTGATATTCAGATAAAGCGGCTTCACGAATACAAGCGGCAGCAGCTGAATGCGCTGTATGTCATCCACAAATATCTCGAAATAAAGAGCGGAAAGCTGCCCGAAACTCCGATAACCGTCATCTTCGGCGCAAAAGCTGCACCCGCCTACACCATTGCACAGGATATCATCCATCTGATACTCTGCCTGCAACAGCTGATAAGCAGCGATGACACCGTAAACCGCCATCTCAACGTGGTGATGGTGGAGAACTACAACGTAACATGGGCGGAAAAGCTCATCCCCGCCTGTGATATCTCGGAGCAGATATCCCTCGCATCAAAGGAGGCAAGCGGCACGGGCAACATGAAATTCATGCTGAACGGTGCCGTAACGCTCGGCACCGAGGACGGCGCAAACGTGGAGATACACCAGCTTGTAGGTGACGACAACATCTATATCTTCGGTGACGACAGCAGCACAGTGGTCAAGCGCTACAAGGACGGCAGCTACAACGCACGGGAATACTACTCCCTCGACGCCGAGATAAAGCGTGCGGTGGATTTCATCACAAGCGAACAGCTTATAAAATTCGGCGACAAAAAGCGTCTGGAGCGGCTCTCAGCAGAGCTTATAGGCAAGGACTGGTTCATGACCTTCCCGGATTTCAAGGACTATGTACGGGCAAGAGAAAAGGCATATTCCGATTACACCGACAGAAAAGCATGGGCGGAAAAGATGCTCGTAAACATCGCAAAAGCGGGTTATTTTTCCTCTGACAGAACGATAGCGGAATACAACAGGGATATCTGGCGACTGTAACTCAGATATCGGAAAGGAGCGCAGAATGAAGCTGCTGACACTCAACACCCACAGCCTTGTGGAAGAAAACTATCCGCAGAAGCTCGAAGCCTTTGTGGAAGCCATCGCTGCCGAAAAGCCACAGATCATCGCACTGCAGGAGGTAAATCAGAGCATATCCCCAATGCCTGCACAAGCGTCGGAATATTATCATACCTGTTGTGAGAGTGCAGTGATAAAAAGCAACAATTATGTTTACAGGGCAGCTCAGCAGCTGCAGGAAAAGGGTGTGGATTACTACTGGACGTGGCTGCCGATAAAAAAAGGCTATGATCGATATGACGAAGGCATTGCGGTGATGAGCCTCTCCCCTATTCTCGAGACGGATATCCTCACTGTCAGCGATAACGACGACTACGATAACTGGAAAACACGCAGGCTGCTCGGCGTGCGTACCGAGGCACTGCCTGATGAATGGTTCTTCAGCGTGCATTACGGATGGTGGGGAGACCCCGACGAGCCATTCCGTCATCAATGGATACGCACCGCGGAACACATGACCATATACGACAGCGTGTGGCTGATGGGAGATTTCAATGCGCCCGCAGATATAAGAGGTGCAGCATACGATCTTGTAAAGCGCTCCTACTGGCACGACACCTATGAGCTTGCTCAGGAAAAGGATAACGGAAATACCGTCAGCGGAGTTATAGACGGCTGGGCAGAAAGCAACGAGAAAAGTATGCGGATAGATCAGATATGGTGCAATAAAAAGGTGGTCATCACAAGCTCGGAAGTGGTGTTCAACGGCGCGCGGTATCCTGTGATATCCGATCATTGCGGCGTGATGGTGAGCTACGAAAGGAGCCTGATCTGATGGAGAGAAGCGCAGGTGTGCTGCTGCCGATATCCTCCCTGCCCTCCCGATACGGCATAGGCTGCTTTGATGAGAGCGCCTACCGCTTTGTGGATTTCTTGAAATCCGCGGGGCAAGGCTGCTGGCAGATACTGCCCCTAGGCACCACAAGCTATGGTGACTCACCATATCAGAGCTTTTCCGCCTTTGCGGGGAATCCGTATTTCATCGATCTTTCCGATTTTGTTGAGTACGGCGCTCTGACTAAGGCAGAATGCCGCAGCACCGATATGGAAAGCCACCCCGAAAGCATAGATTACAGCAGGCTGTACAGAGAGCGATACAAGCTGCTGAAAAAGGCATACAGAAACAGCGATAAGCGATATGCTGCGGATATCGCAGAGTTTGCTGATGAATCTCCGTGGCTTTCCGACTATGCGCTCTTCATGGCGCTGAAGGAGCACTTCGGCGGCGTTCAGTTTACAGAATGGGACAGAGATATCCGAATGAGGGAGCCTGCCGCTATCACTAGGTATACATCGCTGCTTGCAGAGGATATCGGATTTCACGTTTTTTTGCAGTTCCACTTTTACAGGCAGTGGAAAAAGCTCAGAGAATACGCCAACAAAAACGGCATACGCATTATAGGTGATATCCCGATATATGTGGCGGCGGACAGCGCCGATGTCTGGGCAGAGCCTGCGCTGTTTCAGCTGGATAAAAACAGGATCCCCACTGCGGTGGCGGGATGTCCGCCTGACGGCTTTGCTGCGGAGGGCCAGCTGTGGGGAAATCCGCTTTACGATTGGGAGCAGCACAGAAAAACAGGTTTCAACTGGTGGATAGAAAGGCTCTCGCACTGCTTTGAATTGTATGACATCGTGAGGATAGACCACTTCCGCGGCTTTGATGAATATTACTCCATTCCCTACGGCGAAAAGACCGCACGAAACGGCGAGTGGAAAAAAGGCGTGGGCATGGAGCTTTTCAGGGCTGTTGAAGCCGCTCTCGGCAAGCGTGAGATAATTGCGGAGGATCTCGGTTTTATGACGGAGAGCGTGAAAAAGCTGGTGCATGACAGTGGCTTTCCTAACATGAAGGTGCTGCAGTTTGCCTTTGATTCCCGCGACACAGGCAGCGGCAGCGAGCATCTTCCGCATAACTACAACGAGAACTGCGTGGCATATACGGGAACACACGATAATCAGACAATAGCCTCATGGTATAAGACTATACTGCCGCAGGAGCGGGTGCAGGCACGGGATTACCTCTGCGATCACCACACACCTGACGCGCTGCTTCACCGCAGCTTCATCTCACTCATAATGCGCAGCAGAGCAAAGCTCTGCATCATCCCCATGCAGGACTGGCTGGCGCTTACGGATGATAGCCGTATTAACACGCCCTCTACCCTCGGCGGAAACTGGAAATGGCGGCTGAAATCAGAACAGCTCACCGAAAAGCTGTGTGCCGATATGCTTGCCATAACTACCATGTACGGAAGAGTCCCCGAAGAAAGGAAAACCTATGAAAAGCTTTGAATACACCATAAAGGATAAGCTGGGCATCCACGCTCGGCCTGCGGGAATGCTTGCAAAAGCAGCAAAGGCACTGGACAGCGAGGTAACTCTCACCTTTGGCGGAAAGACAGTATCTGCTGCAAAGCTGATGGCTGTGATGGGTCTCGGCGTGAAATGCGGAGATACAGTGACTGTCACAGTAAGCGGCGGCAACGAGGAAAATGCACACGATACGATGCTGCAATACTTCATCGAAAACCTCTGATATCAAAAGCCGATGGCAGTTCCATCGGCTTTTTTACTATTGACACAGCCGTTGATTTATTATATAATTTATGTAAGTAAGGGCGTTTGCCCAAAAGATCGGAAGGAGAAATCATATATGCTCAAAAACAAGGTTGCAGTTATCACAGGTGGCACTAGAGGAATCGGATTTGCTATAGCTCAGCTTTTCGCAAGAAACGGCGCTAAGGTGGCTGTTCTCGGCTCCCGTCAGGAGACTGTAGACGCGGCGCTCGTGAAGCTCTCCGCAGAGAATGCGGATTGGGAGATCATGGGACTCTGCCCCGATCTTGCTGACTACAACGCAGTTGAGGCTGCTTTTGCAGAGGTAAAGGCAAAGTTCGGAAAGATCGATATCCTGGTAAACAACGCAGGAATCTCCGCCCGTGAGCCTATCGAGGCATACGATCCCGACGCTTTCAAGAAGATCATGGATCTCAACGTTACCGCAGTGTTCAACGGCTGCAAGGCTGTTGTTCCCATGATGAAGGAGATCGGCGGTGGAAGCATCATCAACACAAGCTCCATGGTTGCAAAATTCGGTCAGGTGAGCGGTGTTGGCTATCCCACATCAAAGTTCGCTGTTAACGGCATGACTCAGAGCCTTGCCCGTGAGCTTGGCAAATACAACATCCGTGTAAATGCAGTGGCTCCCGGTGTTACCAGAACAGACATGGTTGCCGCTCTCCCCGAAGAGATGG
>JAZKZL010000167.1:0-2693 GCA_045612645.1 Oscillospiraceae bacterium | reverse complement strand
CCATTCAGATCATTATCGTGGCTGTGGTGCTTAAAAAGGGCGCTCCGCTGTTCAGCGTTGTCCAGAGCAAGCTCGACCGTGTGAACACCGTTGTTCAGGAAAACGTTTCGGGTGCAAGAGTCGTAAAGGCGTACACCCGTGAGCAGTACGAGATAGACCGCTTCGGTGCTGCAAACGATGATCTCTGCAGTACGAATCTGCGTGTTATGACGCTGATGTCCATGCTCATCCCTGTGCTGTCCATCCTGATGAATGCTGCTGTTATCGCAGTTATCTACATCGGCGGTCTGCAGGTGGAGGCAGGCAACCTCGAAGTCGGCAAGATCATGGCTGCCATCACCTATATCACCCAGATACTCATGTCCGTAATGATGATCGGCATGATGTTCCAGATGGTGACAAGAGCCACCGCCTCCGCAAAGCGTATCAGAGAGGTGCTTGACGCCGATCCCGTTATCGTGGGCGGTGATTTCGACGGCACAACAGCTGTAAAGGGTACTGTGGAATTTAAGAACATCTCTTTCCGCTACCCCGGCGTGCAGGCGGGCAATGTGCTGGAAGATATCAGCTTCAAGGTGAACAAGGGCGAAACAGTCGCTATCCTCGGCGCTACGGGCTGCGGTAAGACATCCCTTGTAAACCTCATCGCACGTTTCTATGACGCCACTGAGGGCACTGTCCTCGTGGACGGCGTTGATGTAAAGGAATACGATCTGGACGCTCTCAGAAACAAGATAGGCTTCGTTCTGCAGAAGAGCGAGCTTTTCTCCGACACCATCGAAAACAACATCCGCTGGGGCAAGCCCGATGCGGATGACGCTGAAATAAAAGAAGCTGCCGAGATAGCTCAGGCAGACAGCTTCATTCAGGGCTTTACGGATAGCTATAAGGACATGGTAACCGAAAAGGGTACTTCCCTTTCGGGCGGTCAAAAGCAGCGACTCTCCATCGCCCGTGCCATCGTAAAGAAGCCCGAGATACTGATCTTCGACGACAGTATGTCTGCACTTGACCTCACAACTGATGCAAAGCTGCAGAAAGCACTGCGTGAGCATTTCGACGACACCACCGTCATCATGATAGCTCAGCGAGTTGCAAGCGTTATGAATGCAGACAAGATCGCCGTTATCGAAAACGGAAAGCTTGCAGCGTTCGATAACCATGAAAATCTGATGAAGAGCTGTGATGTTTATCAGGATATCTACAACTCCCAGATGAGAGAGGGGGATGAAAAGGTTGGCTGATAACAAGAAACAGCCCGTGGTCAATCTCAGACCGGGCGGAAGAGGCGGTCCCGGCGCAATGGGAATGCCTAAGGAAAAGCCGAAGAACACCAAAGCATCCCTCGGCAGGATATTCTCCTATATCGGAAAGAACAAGAATCTGCTGTTTGCCATGCTGGCAGTTATGCTTATCGCAACGCTGCTGAACATAGTGGCACCCTCCCTGCAGGCAAAGGCTATCGACTCTGTCACCTTCACAGAGGAGCATCCCATAGTGGATCTTCAGGAGCTGGTAAAATGGCTCATCGCCATGGGCGTTGTTTACCTTTCCTCTGCGGTGATGACCTATTTCCAGAGCATTTTTGCAGTTAAGCTATCGCAGTACACCGTGAAGATAATGCGTAAGGATCTTTTCGCACGCATTTCAAGGCTGCCCATCAAATATATGGATACCCACAAGCACGGCGATATCATGAGCCGTATGACAAACGACGTGGAGAACGTTTCAAACTCCGTTTCTTCCTCGCTCGGTTCGCTTATTTCGGGTATTATTATGCTTATCGGTTGCTTTACCATGATGCTCATCTATTCATGGCAGCTCACTCTCATCAGCATGATAACCATCGTGCTGACTGTTATAGTATCCGCAAATCTCACAAAGCTGATGAGAAAATTCTTCCCCATGCAGCAGGCAAAGCTGGGTCAGCTGAACGGTCAGATCGAGGAGGCTGTCAGCGGCTACAAGACCGTAAAAGCGTACACCCGCGAGGAGCGCGTCTGCAAAGACTTCAACGCCACCAGCGATGAGCTGAAACGCATAGGAATCAAGGCTCAGATACTGGGCGGCTCGATGGGACCCTGCATGAACTGCATCGGCAACATCGGATTCCTGCTGATCGCGGCGTTCGGCGGATGGTTTGCCATTGAGGGCGTCATCTCCATCGGCACTATCCAGGCATTCATAACCTATTCAAAGCAGTTTACAAGACCCATCAACGAGATCGCAAACCAGTTTGCACAGCTGCAGTCCGCTCTTGCGGGTGCGGAGCGTGTGTTCGAGATAATGGATTCCGAGCCCGAGGACGAAGGCGGCAATGAGCCGTTCGAGATCGAGGGCGTAAAGGGCGATATCAACTTCAAGGATGTTCAGTTCTCCTATGTGGAGGGCGAGCCTGTGCTGACAGATTTCGATCTGTGGGTAAAGAGCGGTCAGAAGATCGCTATAGTAGGCGCAACAGGCAGCGGTAAGACCACCGTAATAAATCTGCTCACCCGTTTCTACGATGTGGACGGCGGTGAGATACTGCTGGACGGTCAGAATATCCGCAGCATTCCTAAGGAAAAGCTGAGAGGCAGTATCGGAATGGTGCTTCAGGATACAGTCATATTCACAGGCACCATCGCAGATAACATCCGCTACGGTCGCACCGATGCAACAGATGAAGAGGTCATTGAAGCGGCAAAGCTTGC
>JAZKZL010000166.1:0-18076 GCA_045612645.1 Oscillospiraceae bacterium | reverse complement strand
TGAACATCCTTTGCCCATGCTCGCTTTGTAAGCTCACCCAAACGGACAAGCTCCTCTATCTGACACACATCGCTTGCATCGGCAAGGCATCCAGGACGGCAGGCGTCACCGAGGGAAATGGTCACATCATACTCATGGCAGATGTCCAGTATCTCGTCAAAATACTCGTAAAACGGGTTTTCATTGCCCGTCATGCTCATCCACGCAAACACAAGAGAGCCGCCACGGGATACAATGTTCATCTTACGCTTATGTTGTTTTATCTGCTCAATGGTCTTGCGCGTGATTCCGCAGTGGAGCGTTACAAAATCCACGCCATCCTCTGCGTGGAGCCTTACAACGTCAATGAAGTCCTTTGCGGTGAGCGTTGCAAGGTCACGCTGATAGTGGATAACGCTGTCATAAACGGGAACAGTACCTATCATCGCAGGGCACTCTGCAACCATCTTCTGTCTGAACGGCTGTGTGTTGCCGTGAGAGGACAAGTCCATTATCGCCTCTGCGCCCATATCCACCGCCGCCATGACTTTTTCCATCTCGATGTCATAATCCTTGCAGTCCCTTGATACGCCGAGATTTACGTTGATCTTCGTGCGGAGCATTGAGCCTACACCGTTTGGCTCGATACACTTGTGAAGCCTGTTTGCGCAGATAGCCACCTGCCCCTTTGCAACAAGCTCACGGATATCCTCGGCGGTGCGGTACTCCTTTTTAGCAACTGCCTCCATCTCCTTTGTGACGATACCCTTTCTCGCCGCTTCCATTTGTGTTTTGTACATGATTTACCTCCTTTTTTCGCAACAAAAAAGGAGCTACCGATCTCGATAGCTCCAGTTGTGCAATATATTCCTTGCACTGACGTGTCAGCGTCAGCGCTGTCACAGTCATCCCTACGTTGGCATTATCCAAATCAGGTTATCGGTCGGAGATCACATCTCCCTCTCAGCCTGTAACACAAGCTCCCGTCTGTTAAATTGTAATTGTATTATACATCTGTTTTCAGAAAAATGCAAGGGGTTATCCAAAAAAAATTTCCGTACTCATATCAAAGGGCTTAACAATGCTTTGCAGTTTTACATTTTACATGGATTTTACATCAGAATGATTGCATATTTTACTTTCTTCCTGTAAAATATGAGTAAAATGCAGATCAAGTGCATTAAGCAACAGATAATAAGATATGAGGTTATGCAAATGGATATTTTTGACGTATTAACACTTATAGGTGGACTTTGTCTCTTCCTTTTCGGAATGAACATTATGGGCAGTGCCCTGGAAAGAAGCGCAGGCAGCAAGCTGGAAAACATGATCGGCAAGCTGACCACAGGTAAATTTGCAGGTCTGCTGACAGGTCTTGGTGTAACCGCTGTTATTCAGAGTTCCTCTGCTACAACGGTTATGGTCGTTGGTTTTGTAAACTCAAAGCTCATGACATTAAAGCAGGCTATTCACGTTATTATGGGCGCTAATATCGGCACTACCGTTACAGCGTGGATACTAAGTTTAAGCGGTATTTCAGGCGATAATATCTTCATAAAATTATTAAAGCCCTCCTCTTTTACACCGATTCTTGCACTTATCGGTATTGTGCTTTATATGTTTACAAAAAGCAACAAGAAAAAGGATATCGGTATGGTCCTCCTTGGATTTGCCACACTGATGTTCGGCATGGAAACTATGACAGGTGCAGTTTCGGGTCTGCGGGATGTTCCTGCGTTTCAGGAACTGTTTATTATGTTCAAGAATCCTATCCTGGGTGTTGTTGCCGGTGCGGTACTTACCGCAATCATTCAGTCCAGCTCTGCATCCGTCGGTATTCTTCAGGCACTCGCAGCAACAGGCGCAGTTTCCTACGGTGCGGCCATTCCGATCATTATGGGTCAGAACATCGGCACATGCGTAACAGCGATGATCTCCTCCGTAGGAACAACAAAGAACGCAAAGCGTGCTGCGCTTGTGCATTTATCCTTTAATATTATAGGCACTGCTGTGTGTCTGACTGCGTTTGCTTTGGTAAAAGCGCTTTTATCGCCTGCATTACTTGATGAATCCGCAACATTCGCAGGAATCGCAACCGCACATTCCATCTTCAATATCGTGTGCACATTACTCCTGCTCCCCATGTCTGGTTTACTCGAAAAGCTCGCATACAGACTTATTCCCGATTCCAAAATGCCCGAAAAATCATCTGAGCTTGATGACAGACTTCTTACAACTCCTGCAATTGCACTTGAATGTGCGCATAATATCACCTTTGATATGGCGAAGATCGCTACCGATGCTTTGAAAAGCAGTGTTGAATGTCTCGGCAGTTACGATAAAGCAAAGGCGGAAGTCATTCGTGAAGCGGAAAGCAAAACAGATCATCTCGAAGATGTTATCGGCAGTTATCTTGTAAAGCTCAGCACAAAACAGCTTAATGAAAATGAAGGCGCAATGGCTTCTATGCTTCTGAAGGCAATAGGCGACTTTGAACGAATATCCGACCACGCTGTGAATATCCTTGAATCTGCCGAGGAAATGCGCGAAAAAGGCATTATATTCTCAGAAGGCGCAAAAGCAGAAATGGATTCGCTGTGTGCGGCAACCGCAGAAATTGTAACACTCTCTTACATTGCCTTTGTAGAGAACGATGCCGAACAGGCTAATCTTGTAGAACCTCTTGAGCAGGTCATCGACAGAATGAAGGAGCTGCTCCGTACCCGTCATATCGATCGTCTGCGTATGGGCGAATGCGGAATTGAAGCGGGATTTGTATGGAGCGACCTTATTACAAATATGGAAAGAGTTTCAGACCATTGCTCCAATATCGCAGGCTGTGTTATGGATACAAAGGATCAGAATATGAATCTGCACGAGTCTCTTAAACTGCTCAGAAGCGACAGCGAGTTCTACAGAGAGAAATACACCGAATACACCAAAAAGTACCTCTCCTTTGTATAAAACACTTTAATATGAGAATCTTACATTGCAACTGACCGTAAAACGTGCTATAATTGTGTAGTAAGCACGATGCGAAAGAGGGTATGCGAAACATGATATGGTGTGTTGATGACGACAGTACCATCCGTGAGATCGAAGTTTATACGTTACAGCAGACAGGCTTTGAAGCCCGTGGCTTTGCCGATGGCATTTCTATGCTCGAGGCGCTTAAAGCCGAAAAGCCGGAATTGATCATTCTCGATATTATGATGCCTGATATAGACGGACTTCAGGTACTGACAAAACTGCGAAGCGAAGTAGCATACAAAAATATCCCTGTAATAATGGCGACCGCTAAAGGCACTGAAATGGATAAGATCAGCGGTCTTAATTCAGGCGCTGATGATTATCTTGTAAAGCCGTTCGGTGTTATGGAAATGGTTGCCCGTGTAAAGGCGGTACTCCGCCGCACTGTCAGAGAAGAAGCAACAACAGATATTTCAGTTGGTAACATCACACTAAAAGAAGCGGAACACAAGGTTATTGCAAACGGCGAAAATATCGAACTGACTCACAAGGAATTTGAGATACTCAGACTTTTTATGAAAAATCCGAACATGGTTTTTTCAAGAGATAAACTTATGAGCGAAATATGGGGTGTGGATTATATCGGTGAGACCCGTACCGTTGATATGCATATCAAGACCCTTCGTCATAAGCTGGGCAGCGTTGGTGGACAGATAAAGACCGTTATCGGTGTTGGATACAGACTGGAGAATGAAGTATGACCAAAAAGATCTTTCGCTCCATTTTTACCGTAGCGCTTGTGGTGCTGCTTGCGAGTATCGGAATTGCAACGAGCTTTTTGTACGATTACTTCAATAAATCACAGGTAAGCAGATTGAAAGAAGAGATTTCACTTGTGGCTGATATCGTTAATGAGGTCGGTATCGAGTATTTTGAAAATTTCGACTCTGCCATATTCCGATTTACAGTGGTCAATGCTGATGGTATGGTACTTTACGATACGCAGGCAAATGCAAGCGAGATGGATAACCACTCAGAACGCGAGGAGATCTCTGAAGCATTTAAAAATGGCACAGGCAGCAGCGTACGAAATTCTTATACCTTAACCGAAAAGACGTTTTATGAGGCAGTCCTTCTTGAAAACGGTGATGTTCTTCGTGTTTCGGTAAGCCAGCTTACTGTAGGTGCTCTTATTATCGATATGCTGCCTGCAATTATTGCTATTATTCTGGTTGCGGCAGCAGTCGCAGGTATTCTCTCACACGCCATGTCAAAGAAGATAACCGAGCCTTTGATGCAGCTTGATCTGGAGCATCCATCCGAAAACATCACTTATGAGGAATTGACTCCCATACTCACTAAGCTGCACAGGCAGCATAAGCAGATCAGATCACAGATGGAAGCCCTGCACCGCAAATCTGACGAATTTGAACAGATCATTTCGTCTATGAACGAAGGTCTTGTTCTGCTTGATGAACACGGTATGGTGCTTAGCATGAATACGGCAGCAAAGAAGATATTTGCCGTTAAAAAGGATGTGAATGGCAGTGATTTCCTGCTTGTTGACCGCACAAGCAAAATGAGCAAAGCTATCTGGAATGCTCTTGACGGCAATCACAGCGAATATACCGATGAAAGAAACGGCAACGAATATCAGTTCACCGTTAACTCCATTGGATCTGAGGGAAAGGTTCTCGGTGCAGTCATTCTTGTGTTTGATATCACTGACCGCGCCTTTGCACAGCGCAATCGTCAGGAGTTCACCGCAAACGTAACTCACGAACTGAAAACACCTCTTCAATCCATTATCGGCAGTGCTGAACTCCTTGAAAACGGACTTGTGAAGCCTGAGGATACAGCACGGTTTATCGGCAATATCCGAAAAGAAGCAACAAGACTTGTTTCCCTTATCAATGATATCATACGTCTTTCACAGCTTGATGAGAATAACGAACCTGCAACCGAAACTGTTGAACTGACAGAGGTTGCAAAAGAGGTGGTTGATGTACTTACTGCATCGGCAGCAAAGAAGAATGTTGAACTATCGATAGCAGGTGAGCCTCAGAACATTTTGGGCGTGCGCCGTTACATCTACGAGATCATTTATAATCTTTGCGACAATGCTATCCGCTACAATGTAGACGGCGGAAAGGCAGAGATTAAAATCAGCAACGAAAACGGTCACGCCGTTGTAGCCGTAAAGGATACAGGTATCGGCATTGCACCCGAACATCACAATCGCATCTTTGAGCGATTCTATCGGGTAGACAAGAGTCACTCAAAAGAAACAGGCGGTACAGGTCTTGGTCTTTCTATTGTAAAACACGCCGTACAGTATCACAGAGGCAAGATAACACTTGACAGCGAAGCCGGAAAAGGTACAATTGTAAAAATTGTTTTCTGATTACGGGCGCTGATCCACAAATAATATTTATTACAAACGGCTCTGCCATGCGGTTTTCACCGCGGCAGAGCCGTTATGTTTATGCTGTTACTATATCAGACGCAATATCACTTCTGATGCTCATTTTCATAAACACCGATAAACGACAGCGTAGGCGCAACTCTTGAATCAGTGATGCTGATAGTCAGCCGGTCAGCCGTTACTGCGTCTTTCAGCGGGATTATACGCTTATAGCCTACAACAGTACCGCTGTATATCTCCTCAGAAGAATCGCCTTGATGAGCGGTAACAGTAAAGCTCTCGATGCGCTGGCTCATCAGGATATTCTCTTTCAGAACTATGTTTGCAATATTGACAGGGCTATCCCAGCGAATATCTATCTCTGCCGTTGTAACGCCGTCAGCGGTGCGGAAATAGCTGTCATAGCCGTCGCAGCGGACGTTTTCGACGCCGCAGCCGTCAAGCGCAGAATCACAGGACAGCACCGCATTGTCCAGTACATTATTACTGAAATTCTTCTTGAGATACTCACCGATCTCCGCAAGGCGCTTTACATCATTTTCATGGAACAATCCATCAGGAGTGGGCGGAATATTCAGCAGGAAAGTCGCATTTCCGCCAACAGAACAATTATATACATTGATGAGATCGTCAAGCGAGCGTACCTTGTCATCCTCATGTGCGTGATAAAACCATCCGGGACGGATGGAAGTATTCACCTCCGCAGGATACCAAACAAAATCGGTCTCGCCGTTAAGTATTTCTCGGCTGCCCAGATCGCCGTCCCATGCATGGATCTGACGCTGACGGAATTCCTCGTTGTCCTCATGCTGGCTGTTCTCCGCTATCTTTTCGGTATCCCTTGTGCGCGCGGGAACAACGCTCCATTCCGCCTTTCGTGTGTAACCCGCCTCGTTGCCGCACCAGCGGATATCGGGACCGCAGACGTTTATGCAGGCATTCGGCTGAAGCTCACGAATAACTGCATAATACCTATCCCAGTCGTAATACTGTTTCTTGCCGTTTTCACCCTCGCCGCAAGCGCCGTCAAACCATACCGAGAACACCTCGCCGTAGTTTGTGAGAAGTTCGGTAAGCTGATTCACAAAGTAATCATCATACTCCTTGCCGTGACCGTAGAGCTTACAGTTTCTGTCCCAGGGAGATAGGTATACGCCAAATTTAATGCCGTATTTCGCACAGGCGTCTGCAACCTCCTTCACCACATCGCCATTGCCGTTTTTATAAGGCGAGGATGCTGCGGAATGCTCTGTATATTTGCTGCGCCACAGGCAGAAGCCGTCATGGTGCTTGCAGGTGAGGATAAGTCCTTTCATTCCCGCTGTCTTTATCGCTCTCACCCACTGCTCCGCATCCAGCTTTTCGGGATTGAATATTTCGGGGGATTCCTTGCCATCACCCCACTCCTGACCGGTAAATGTGTTTACGGTGAAGTGAACAAAAGCGTAAAATTCAAGCTGCTGAAAGCTGACCTGACGCTCTGAGGGAACAGTCTTTATCAATAGTTCATCAAAATGCATATACAACATCCTTTCATAAAACTGATACGTCCGCTATATAAAGTATAATACATTTCAATAGCAAATTGAATACAAAAATTTGCTGACATATTGTATTTTTTTGCAAACAGAGCAAATTCGTTCATTTATACAAATACGGCAAAATCGCTATGTGCAAAATAAACATACATGATATATCAAGCATATGTTACTTGTATTTTTTTGTTATCCGTGATATACTTATATCATACAGGAGGTGTGAGCTTATGCTATATCAGAGTCAGTTTCAGCGGTCAGAGCCGCCGTCAAAATCACACATCAGCTGTTCGGCTTATTCATCCGATGAAAAAGGCAACTACCCGCTGCACTGCCACTCATATTACGAGATATCCTTTATTCTCAGCGGAGAACGATATCAGATCTTTAACGGAAAGAAATATCATATAAAAAAGAACACACTATTCCTGATACCTCCGCTGGTCATGCACGGAAATGACAACATAACTGATGTGGAGGATATAGTTCTGCAATTCTCAACATCTTTTCTAAGCAGCCTTTCCACCATAATCAGGCCCGAAATGAAACTGGTGTTGGAGGGAGCGCTGCCATATATCGAGCTTTGCGAAAGCGGCAAAGCATACGAAACTATGATACGCCTTGCAGCCAACAGCGAAAGAGAAAAGCTGATACTCAACACCGAGCCTTATGATTTCAATCAGGCTGCCGCCATCGAGTGCAGACGCAACAGCCTTGTGTTTGAGCTTATTGCGTCACTCATATCAGACAATAAGGCGTATATTTCCGATAAACACAGTAATCTGACCAAGCTTAACACGCTAAATGAAATAATCGCACTGATAACAAACGACCCGAAAAACATCCCCGATATGAACACCGCAGCACAGATAACAGGCACCAGTTATTATAACTTCAGCCGCATCTTCAAGGAAGCAACAGGAATGAATTATTCCGAATACACGAACACTGTGCGGATAGGCTACGCCGAGGGTCTGTTGATGAACACGGATCTGACTATCGCAGAGATCGCAGAAATGGCGGGCATTGATACCCCCAGCTATTTCACAAAGCTTTTCAAGCAGGTGATAGGCTTCTCTCCCACCGAATACAGAAGGATGTATAAAGACAATTAACATTCACCCTAAATCAAAGAGCCGCCACATGGCGGCTCTTTGATTTGAGATATCAGGTAAAAATGCGCCGCCATGCAAAAGGGATCTTTGGTTTATGCATTCTTTTTATGCTCTCTGAAATTATACTCCTTATCCGAATCGATAATGCGTATCATGATATCTGCAAATATAGGATCGAACTGCGTACCCTTGTCCTTTTCGATCTCGCCGCGCACATGCGCCTGCGGAAGCACCTCACGATAGCTGCGGTTTGAAGTCATGGCGTCATACGCATCCGCAACGCCGATGATCCTTGCCACAAAAGGAATATTCTCGCCTGCAAGGCCCTCGGGATAGCCTCTGCCGTCATAACGCTCATGGTGATATTTCGCACCGGTGGCAATATCGGGTATCTCAGACATTTTTTCCAGTATCTCCGAACCGATAGAGGGATGCGTTTTTATCACCGCATATTCCTCATCGGTCAGGCGTGAGGTCTTGTTGATTATCTCATCAGGTACGCCTATCTTGCCTATATCATGCAGCAGACCTATGTAGTAGATATCCTCCTGCTCCTGTTCCGACAGATTCAATCTGGCTGCGATCATTCTGGAATACTCCGCAACCCTCACCGAATGACCGTTAGTATACTTATCCTTGGCATCTATCGTTCCCGCCAGCGTCTCAAACACCTGTCGTGTCAGGCACTCCAGCTTTCTGGCGTGCTTTTGCAGGGAATGCGTCTGTTTCTCCACCTCATTCTGAAGTTCGGCACGCAGGCGGCGAAGCTCCAGCGTACGGCCTATTCTACTGCGCATCACCTCCGCTATGAACGGCTTTGCAATGAAATCCACTGCGCCCAGCTCAAAGCACCTGACCTCAGATTCCGTTTCATCATCCGCGGTGAGACAAATGATCGGAATATCCTTAAACGACTCATTCTTCCCGATAAGCTCCATGAACTCGAAGCCATCCATTTCAGGCATACGCAGATCAAGCAGAATAAGATCCACCTTATTATACTGAAGATGCTCAAACGCCGCCTTGCCCGAGGTAACGATGGATACGCTGTAATCATCAGCAAGTATTTTCTGCGCCACGAGCAGATTCATCCTGTTATCATCCACCACAAGGATAGCGGGACGCTTCGGCTGCTTTGCCTCTTCCATATACAATCCGAGACAGTAAGCCAAAGTATCATGCAGCACATCCTTTTTCACAGGTTTTGCGACATAACCGCTGAAACCGGCTTTAAGATAGTTCTCCTTTGCGGAAGAAACAGTATTTCCTGTCACCGCAATAAAGGGAGTATTATCGCACACATGCTTGTCACGCAGCAGCTTCAGCAGTGTGATGCCGTCAACGCCCGGGAGCATATGATCAATCAGCACCACATCATATTCCTCGTGGGAAAGCTTCCTGAGCATCTCATCAGCGGATGTAGTGACATCAAGCACTACACCTGTATCTCTCAGCACTTCCTCCAACACTCTGCTGTCAAGTATATTATCATCCAGCGAGAGCATCCGTACGCCCCGCAGATCTATCCCTCCGCCTATCATAACAATACCATTCCTTTCTCAGATCAAGAATTAAGATATTCCCTTGCCGCTGTAATGGTCTCATCATAGAGAGCCATCGCCGCGGAATGCACTTCACTTATGTACGCTATATTATCCTGTACGTTTTCCTGAGCCTTGATGCGCTTTCCTGCCATCTCCAGCTGCAAACAGAGTTTCGACAGCCGTTTGCCGCCGATGTTCAGCGAATTGGACTTCAGCGCATGGATGCCCACAGTGTAATCCGACCAGTTCTCTGCCGCAAGCGCGTTTTCCAACTCTGCAATCTTTTCCTCACGCATGCCGCAAAAGATATCAAGTATCTCACGATACATCTCCTCGCTGTCAGCACAGTATCTTATGCCCAGCACCGTATCAAACAGCGGCTCAAGCTCTTCCTCGGGCTGAAGTTCAACAGTCCGTGGAACTTCTTTCGGCTGCTCTGCAGACTGCGCCTGTGCCGCAGATTCCTCCTCGGACACTGCGGCAGCCACCTTCGTGTACACGACCTTACCATCGGGAAGGTGCTTTGCCAGCATCTCTTCAAGGAGCTTGCCGTTGATGGGCTTGCTCATATAATCATCAAAGCCGGCTTCAAGATACATCTCACGCACGCCCGATACCGCATTCGCAGTAAGTGCGATAATCACAGCGTCCCTGCTCTTATTGGCAGGCATATTTTTCAGGTGCTGCAGAGTCTCCATGCCATCCATAACAGGCATCATGTGATCCAGCAATATAATATCATAGGAATTATTGCGCGCAAGCTCCAATGCTTCCTCGCCGCCCATGCAGGCAGTGAGCTTCACCTTGGTATCTTTCAGAAGATTCTTTACCACCATCAGGTTCATCTGATTATCATCCACCACAAGAACAGACGCCCCCGGAGCAGTAAACACCGAGGTGTATCCTGCTTCATAGTCAGTGTTTCCTGTTTTGTACCGTACAAGGAAATTACCGATATTCTCCTCGCCCATAACACCCTGCGTAAGGAAAACAGTGAACACCGAGCCTTCCCCGTAAACGCTCTCCACTTTTATCCTGCCGTTCATCAGATTTACAAGTCGGTGAGTTATGGCAAGGCCAAGACCCGTTCCCTCAATGTGGCGGTTTTTATTCAGGTCAAAGCGGCTGAAATTCTCAAACAGCAACGCCTGCTCCTCCTGCTTTATACCCGCGCCTGTATCTTCAACAGCGATCCTCAGCTGAACTGTGCGGCGCTGACGATCCACTGCGCCGTTTACACTCAGCTTCACATAGCCTTCGCTCGTATACTTCACGGCATTGCTCAGAAGATTGAGCAGCACCTGCCTTATTCTGACATCGTCGCCATAAAGGATATTGGGCAGCTTCTCGTTCACATAAACATCGAAATTCAGATTCTTCTGCGCCGCTTTTATCTTCATCATGTTCACGACGTCATTCAGCAGCGCGCCCATCGTATATTCATGCTCATATATCTCCATTTTGCCCGATTCTATCTTGGAGAAATCCAGTATATCGTTTATGATGGAAAGCAGATTGTTACTGGCACTTTCGATATTCCCTGCGTATTCCAGCACCTTCTTATCATCGCTCTCGCGCAGTATCATCTCGTTCATGCCGATGACCGCATTGATGGGAGTTCTGATCTCATGGGACATATTTGCAAGGAAATCACTCTTTGCCTTGTTGGCATTCTCAGCAATGATCTTAGCCTGACGAAGCTCATCGCTCTCCTTTGCCTTCTGTTCCGCACCGAGCAGATAGATAGTGATAATTACAAGCAGCACCCACAGCAGTCCGAACGTCCACAGCACCAGCGGGATTATCAGCGAAATATTGCCTGCGGGCGCTTTATCAGGCACGAAGCCCATTATATATAGTCCCGAATGCGCAGTTTCCGCAGCAAAAACGATAAGATGATTATTGGGGCAATACGCAGCCGCAGAAGTATTCACATTCATGCTGTCAGATATCCTGCCAATAGCATCAGACATATCATCGGAGGTAAAAAACTTAGTGGTAGCGATGCTGTTTTGTGAACGCAGAAGTATACGTCCGTCACCGTCCACCAGCATACATTCACCCATGTTGCCATAGCAGACCATGTTTATCTTCTTTTCAAGCGTATCACAGTCATAGATCTTGTACAGCACATATTTCACGTTTTCGCCGTTATAAACAGGAACTGCAAACAATATGGTGTCTTTTTTATTCGAGCAGCTGACAGACGGATTGCCGTGCAGTGCGTCAGCAATGCCGTCATACTCCGAAAAGCTGAGCTGCTCTCCGTATGTTGCCTCACCATTGATGCGCAGCACGCCGTAGGATACGCCATCCTGCTTTTCAAATATATCGTTAAGCTCACCTGTTTCAAGATCCACAAGCGCAGCGGAATCTGCCAGCAGCTCCAGCTCATCCTCAAAGCTGCTGTTGATTATCTGAGCTATCATGTTGCTGTAGCCCGCAACATGGCTCTCCACCTGACCGTTGGTGATCTCCTGCAGCTTTCCCCACATGACAAAGCATACTATCGCAAGCATTGCAAAGCCTGCAACTATGAGAAGCACCGCATTCATAATGCGCTTGGTGGAAAGCTTATTACTCATAAATCACCACTCCATCCACAAACCAATCCATTTCCTCAAGCAATATCTTATCTCCGATAGATTCACCTTCAGCACAGCGCTGAACGCCCTTGTTATCAAAGATATTTCCCGAAAATACCGCTTCGCCTGAGATGACCTTATTTCCGGCACTCTCTACTGCGCGCTTTGCCTCCTCGCTTACCAGCGCAGAGTATTCCGATAATCCCACAACACCGCTTTCAATGCCGAACCAGTGATGCTCCACGGTGTTTCCCTTGCCCTGAATAAATTCCCTCACGATCTCGTAATAAAGGGAATCCCAGTTCCACACCGCAGCGGTGAGATATTTATCCGAAAGTCCCTCCACTGCCTGATTATAGCCAATGGAGCATACTCCCAAAGCGTCCGCCGCCTCAGCTGCGTTGCTCTGATTCTGATGATAAGCGATCATATCTGCGCCGATCTCATTCACCAGCTTATCAACAGCAGCCTTTTCCGCTTCTGCGTCATCCCACGAATCAGTCCATATCACATGTACCTCAGCCTCGGGAGAAACGCTACGCACACCCAGTGTGAATGCGTTTATGCCACGGTTGACCTCGTTGTTGGGCATCGCCGCAACATATCCTATGCGCCCTGTTTCCGAATGCATAGCCGCAACTATGCCCGAAAGATATCTTGCCTGATACATCCTGCCAAAATAGGATGTCATATTATTATTATAATCAGCGCCCGAATAAATGCCGTAAAATGCGATATCGGGATACTTATCGATGGTCTCAGCCGCTATCTCGGGATAACCATAGCTGGAAAGGATCACCATCTGAACACCTTCCTCCGCAAGCTCCTCGATAGCCTGCGAACACATTTCCTTATCCTCCGGGATATTTTCCTTTATAATGAGCTTTGTACCGAGCTTTTCGCAGGCGGAGCTCACACCGCTGTAATGCATGCCGTTCCATCCGCTCTCTGTGGCACTGCCCGTCATTACAAGACCTATTCTGGGCGCTGCGCTCATATCCGAGCCTGTTACGGTCATCATCACAAATATTACTGCCAGCACGACTACTGCACATATCAGCAGAAACCACTGACGCACTCTGTTATTCTTCAATTACTACGCCCTCCACATACCAGTTGAATTCATTCAGCATGGCATTATCCGTCATACATTCGCCCTCTTCCACATGCAGAGTACCATTGTTATCATATATCGGTCCATAGAACACATCATAAGCACCGCTCAGGATACGCTGCTCCTCAGCTTTCACCAGTGCCTCGGTGCCATCCTTCACATTATCGGAAAACGGCGCCAGCGAAACCATGCCCGATTCGAGACCTTCCCAGTAGTTATCACCGATGAATTTACCCTGCAGGCAGCTGAGTATCTTCGTTGTATAGAAAGGCTCCCAGTCCCACACTGCTGCGGTGAGGTAGGCATTCGGGTATTCCTCGCGGTTATCCACATTGTAGCCTATCGCAAAGATACCATGCTCCTCTGCCACCAGGAGGGGGGATATGGTGTCCGTATGCACGGTGAGAACATCTATATTCCGCTCTGATATGAGCTTTTCAGCCGCCGTTGCAGCAGGCTGATCCCCCGTCCATGAATCCGTCCACCTTACGAATACCTGCGCATCGGGATTCACACTGCGCACACCAAGTGCAAATGCGTTTATTCCACGGTTTACTTCGGATATAGGCATAGCCGCCACATAGCCGATGGCGTTTGTTTCAGTCTGCAGACCTGCCGTTACTCCCGCAAGGTACCTCGCCTGATACATTCTTCCGAAATATGTACAGAGATTCTTGCTGTAGCCTGTTCCCGACGCATGCAGAAAATATATCTCGGGATAAAGCTCAGCCGCCTTTATCATATCCTCTCTGAACAGATCGGAATTTGCGATTATGACCTCGCAGCCCTCTGCCGCAAGCTGCTGGATCTCATGGGCTATGCTATCGGAAGTAACATACTCCCTGCAGATCACATTCAGGTTCAGTTCCTCCGCTGTACCCTGCAAGCTCTCGTAATGGGACTGGCTCCAGCTTTTGTCATCCTTGTAGCCGTTAAGTATCAGCCCCACATTTGTCGCCACCTTAGTGACATCTCCATCCGTTTCGTAGATGTTGATAACCAATATGCCCGCCACCAGCGCTATGATTATGACGATGGCGGTAACTATGATCTTTTTCATATAATCCACTCCTAAATACACGATCGTTAATTAAAATCGGATATACATTGATTATTATATCATTTTTCAGCACACATTTCAATATTTTATGTAATATAAAACGTATTTATATTATATTTTTACCGACTATAACAAATCAGGAGCGCCTTTCAGCGCTCCTTTCAGTATTATGAAGTTATATCAATAGCCTCTGTCCTGCATCTCTTTCACAAGCTGCGCAAATTCAGTCTTGTAAGGATCGTTTGCGATATCACACTCGGAAAGCAGCTCCAGCACGCTCTCGCAGGATGCACTACCCTTGTACTCGCTCTCGCGCAGCACCATGCCGAATTCCGCAACAGCCGCAGCAAATGCGACATTATCATTCATTTCAGCGGAATATGCAGCCTCCTCCACGGGGTATTCCAGCAGCTTGCTCTCGTTGCCGTCAGGCTCCTTGTAGCGCAGCGCTACGGTAAGCAGCTCGCCGTTCTCTACGCCTGCTGCCTCTGCGCTCTCGTACTTCAGATCAGAGGAGGTGAACTCCATGGGACTGTCCACAGGAACTACCTCGTACAGTGCGGTTACCGAGTGCCCTGCACCTATCTCTCCCGCATCCTTGGTGTCGTCTGCGAAATCCTCTGCTGCAAGCATTCTGTTCTCATAGCCAACCAGACGGTAACCCTTGATATACGCAGGATTGAACTCCACCTGTATCTTCACATCCTTTGCAACGGTGACGAGCGTACCGCCCATCTCCTCCACCAGCACACGCTTAGCCTCCATAAGGCTGTCGATATATGCATAGTTGCCGTTGCCGTTATCCGCAAGAGCCTCCATCTTGTTATCCTTTACGTTGCCTGTACCGAAACCCAGCACGGAAAGGAACACTCCACTCTCACGCTTTTCCTCCACGAGATCGGTAAGCTCCGCCTCGCTGGAGATTCCCACATTCAGATCGCCGTCTGTAGCAAGGATTATGCGGTTGTTGCCGCCCGAAATATAGTATTTCTCTGCGATCTCATAAGCGGTGTTGATGCCCGCCGCACCTGCAGTGGAGCCGCCTGCCCTCAGCTCGTTGATAGCTTCAAGAACAGCCATCTGATCGTTGCCGTCAGCACCCTCAAGAACTACCTTATCGGAACCTGCGTAGGTCACGATAGAAATGCGGTCCTTAGCGGTGAGGTTCTCCGTCAGCAGCGTGAAGGATTTCTGCACCAGTGGCAGCTTGTTCTCGCTGTACATGGAGCCGCTGACATCGATAAGGAACACAAGATTCATAGGCGCACGGTCTGTCATATCCACTTCCTCTGCCTGAAGTCCTATCAGCATAAGCTGTGTTTCCTCGTTCCAGGGGCAGTCTGTAAGCTCTGTGGTAACGGAGAAAGGCTCGCCATCCTTCGGCTCGGAATAATCATAGTTGAAGTAGTTTATCATCTCCTCAATGCGGATGGCGTCGGGGACGATACTGCCGCCCTCGTTTATCATGCGGCGGAGGTTTGTATAGGACGCCGTATCAACATCTATCGAGAAAGTAGAAAGCGGCTCTGCAGCAACGCTCCTGTAGCTGTTTTCAACAATGGAGTTGTATTCCTCGGCGTTGTAATCTGTATCATCAAAATAGCCTGCCTCGCTTTCAGACCACTGCATACCGCCGCCCACCGCTGCATCTGCGGCAAAATTCATATCGCCGCCATTAACATAGCTTGCTGCATCCGTCATCATACCGCCCTCGTCACAGCCCGTAAGCAATGCCGTTGCAAGTAATATCGCTGTTAATGCTATAGTTCTTCTTTTCATGTCTGACTCCTTTCAAGGCTTTCCCATTTTCCTATAAGTGCCGTGATATCGCCGCTCTGCGAGTACATCATCCTGTCGTAGAAGTATGCCTCCTCGCTCACCCGCGGATATATCAGGCTCTGTGACCCGCCTGTGTCAAGGCTACTCCAGCCGTTGTAGTAAACTGCGCCGCCGTGGATATCGAACTCGGTCTGCGGCACGATATCCTGAACTGTGCGCCATCCGTCGGCGGTCTCTGCCAGCGGAAGCAGATATTCCCTGCCCCTGCGCAGCTTGTAGGGCGAGCGGCTCTCCACGGTGATGATGCTTTCATCGCTCTTCGGATAGCTCTCATGCACCTCCAGCTCATAACGGATGCTTTCCTCATCCGTCTGATACACCGCCGTAACCTCCGCTCTGACTATGCGCTCGGTCTGAGCCAGTACATCCTCCTCCACAAAATAGCTGTCACCGTAAGGGGTGCCGCTGCAGCTGTATATCGTTTCGGAATAGGAACTGAATTCCAGCTCCCTGTAGTTCAGAAATTCCGTCGGCTCGATCACTGTCGTGCCATTATCACTCTGCACGGAATCGGTGTTTTCGGGTGCTTCATCAGCTGCGGAGTTCTGCTCATCCTGCACCATGCTCATGCCGCCGTTTGAGGCGTCTGTCATCTGTTCGCTGTTCATCGCTCCTCTGTTCAGAACTGCAGGCACAACCGCAACAAGTGCAATGCACGCTGCAACGATACCTGCCGCCTTGATGGCATTGAGGTTTATCGGTTTCTTTCGGGGCGCAGCGATCGGCTGAGCTGCCGCTTTAGGCTGAAGTCTGCCCTCAATCTTCGCCCAGAGGGCATCCTTATCGGGTGCAGAATCATTTATTTCGGCTGTCAAAAGCATTTTAAGCTGCTGCTCGTTCATATATCCTGCACCTCCTTTAAATAGTTACTCAGCTTTTGTATCGCTCTGCGATATTTCCAGGTAACCGTACCAAGAGGCATCGCAAGGGCTTTTGATATCTCCTTGAAAGTGAGGTCTGCAAAGAGCTTAAGATCAATGATCGTCCGTTCGCTCTCGTCAAGCCTTTTCAAGGCATCCTTTACTGTGATATTGCCGATGATCTCCTCAGAGATATCTCCGGTCGTCGGCTCGGTATGTACGCTCTCCTCCTCGGGAGCGTCAATGGTAAGCAGCTCACGGCTGCTCCTGCGCATGTGATCCGTCGCCATATTACGGGCGCATGCCGCAAGCCATGCTTTATGGCCGCTGCCGCTCCTGTAACTGTCAGCGAGCTTCTCCCAAAGCTTAAGAAAGAGATCCGCAGTGAGGTCCTCCGCTGTCATCCTGTTTGCGCATACAGAATACATCACGGAATATATCAGCTTGTAATACGCCTCGTAGATCTCTTTCAGCCCCTCTGCGCTGCCCTGCCTGATCAGAGCAATACAGCTTTCAAAGCGGCTGTCCGTCATACCTTCATCACCCCTTGCACTTAATATACGATTCTGAGCGGATGTTTTTATGGTAAAATCCTGCACAAATTTTGCAAAACGGTTTTGTATATATTGCTATTTAATAACAAAACATCTACCTGAAAATGATACAACATACTTCCCGATTTGTCAATACACGAAAAAGCCGTGAGCGGTCAGCTCACGGCTTTCGTATATGAAGAAATATTATCTGAAGATCGGAACTGCATTCCTTGTCTTGAATTTAAGCCTGAGATGATCCGCAATAAGCGCGATGAACTCGGAATTTGTAGGCTTGCCTCTTGTATTGTGCACAGTGTAAGCAAAGATTCGGGTAAGTACATCGATATCTCCACGGTCCCATGCTATCTCGATAGCATGACGGATAGCACGCTCCACCCTCGAGGATGTGGTCTGATATCTCTTTGCAACGGTGGGATAAAGCAGCTTTGTGATGCAATTTATCATGTCATCGTTGTTGACCGACAGCATGATAGCCGTGCGCAGATAGTGATAT
>JAZKZL010000165.1:0-2017 GCA_045612645.1 Oscillospiraceae bacterium | reverse complement strand
TGTGAAGTGATTTGTGGAGATAACAATGAACATCGTGCAGATATTCTTACAGATGAAGAAGCAATAGAAATACAATATAGTTCAATTGCATTTGAAGCCGCATATGAAAGAACAGTATTCTATCATAATCTAAAGGCGCGCAGGACAATATGGATAGTAAATGCCTATAAATCTTGCAGGGATAGAAGAATTGAAGTAAAAAAGAATAACAATAATGAGATTATTGTTAATTGGAAATATGCAAAGAGATGGGCAGTTGATATTTCGCATTGCAGCACAAGCGATGTATACTTGGATTTGAGCCCAACGTCAGACAAGCTACTGAAAATATGGAAGCATGATGGGGTTCTGTATGGAAAATGGATAAAGAAACATGATTTTTTCAACAAACACTTAAAGGAATACTCGGACGAAATCGATGACTTTAATAAGGTGTTTGCAAGACTTAATTCAAGAGACTATCATTGAAAATCACTCCAACGGTGGTGGAGTTGGTTATGCAGAACACCACTGCTTGTCGTTCTCAGATAAAAAGATTAAGGAGAATGACTATGAAAAACGAACTTATTACTACTATCGAGCAAGCCATGCTGAAAAATCTCGATAATGCACAGCTTCAAGCCTTGCATGAGGTTCTTGTGCAGGCTTTCAAGGGTGTGTCGGTCACGGCTGTGGCTGATTCCGACAAAGCCTCCGACAATTCGGAGATTTTAGAGGAATTTCTCTCTGCAAAGCGGATAGAGGGTTGCTCGAACAAGTCTCTGAACTACTACCGCAAGACGATCACGGCAGCTCTTGACAGTATCGGCAAGGGTATCAAGCATATCACAACGGACGATCTGAGGGCGTATCTGACCGACTATCAGGCTGAAAAGAAGTCCAGCAAGGTCACTATAGATAACATTCGCCGTATTCTGTCGAGCTTCTTTTCATGGCTGGAGGACGAGGACTATATCATCAAAAGTCCCGTTCGGCGCATTCACAAGGTTAAGACAAGCAAGACGATCAAGGAAACCTACACAGACGAAAACTTGGAGCTTATGCGTGATAACTGCGTAGAATTGCGGGATTTAGCTATGATTGATATGCTCGCTTCTACGGGTATGCGTGTGGGAGAAATGGTGTTGCTGAACCGCAACGACATTGATTTCAATGAGCGAGAGTGCGTGGTGGTCGGCAAGGGCGATAAGGAGCGTATGGTGTACTTTGATGCTCGTACAAAGCTCCATTTGCAGAGTTATCTCGCTTCACGGACAGACAGCGATTCTGCCTTGTTCGTGTCACTCCGATCTCCCCATAAGCGGTTGACAATAGGTGCTATTGAGTTGCGTTTGCGTGAAATGGGGCGAAAACTCGGCATAAACAAGGTACACCCTCACAAATTCAGACGAACGCTTGCGACTATGGCTATCGACAAGGGTATGCCGATCGAGCAGCTTCAAAGGTTGCTCGGTCATCAAAGAATAGATACGACACTTCAATATGCGATGGTGAAGCAGAGTAATGTGAAGCTGGCGCATAGGAAATATATTGGATAGGATGGTGATTTTTTGTGAGTGAATGGAAAGAATGTCAACTCGGAGATTTGATAACATTCCAAAGAGGTCACGATTTACCGAAAACCAAAATGCAAGGTGGAAAATATCCTGTTGTCGGCTCAAACGGCATTATTGGATACCACAATGAATATACAACAGAAGCCCCAAGCATTACGATTGGCAGAAGCGGTAATGTTGGAAAGCCTTTTTTATTCAAAGGAAGATCATGGTCGCATAATACTTCTCTATATATTAAAGAATATAAAGCGGTTGATCCTATTTTTATTTACTATTTTCTACAAACTTTTGATTTAGGCAATTATGCAGGCGGTAGTGCTGTTCCTACACTAAACAGAAACCATATCCATACACTTAATGTATATGTTCCTACAGATATTGAAGAACAGCGAAGGATAGGTGCTGTTCTGTCTGTAATCGATGATAAGATAGAGCTGAATACTGCGATAAATGAAAATTTA
>JAZKZL010000164.1:0-2820 GCA_045612645.1 Oscillospiraceae bacterium | reverse complement strand
CTGCTGCACCACTCCCTCGGAGATTATCACCCTCGGGCTGCCGATGATGAACCGCCTGAATCGGGGAGAGCGCAGCATTATCGCAGAAACTATCACGTCAAGGCACACCAGTGTGAATATCGGCACGATGCCCATCAGCATGGGAATGGATGAATCCTCCACGGGCATGGAGGCTATGTTTGAGATGAGGATGGTCACCACCAGCTCCGATGGCTGCAGCTCACCGAGCTGTCGCTTGCCCATCAGTCTCAGGGAAAATGTTATCACCACATACAGAATACACGCACGGATAAGAACGACCGCCACAACATTACCTCTTTTCGCAGATTCTGAGGATATTGTGGCGGTTTTTCTGCGGATTATACCATAAAAGCGCTGCTTTAGGAATAAGGCAAATTTATAGTTCCGATCAGTTCACTTCCACGATGGTGATACCATCGCTGCTCACCTCGTATTCCGAAAGCAGGGTGCTTTTGATCTTCGCTGCCTGCACGGCGTCCAGTCCCTCTGTCTTTACGATGATGTTTGCGGTGTTGTCGCTGAGATAGCACAGGGCGTCCTCAAAGCCCTGCGCTCTCAACAAGGATTCGATGGTGTTCTCACTTTCGATGAGATAGCTGAGTTTCAGTGCGTCGTCAGCCACCAGACCCAGCTCGTCTGTCGTAAGATCTCCGCCCTGATACATGGAGGCAAGCACCTCTGCCGCCTCGTCACGGCTCATCTGCTTATCCATGCGTGCCTGAGCGAAATATGCGTCGGTGGAGGAGGTGTCTGCTACAAGCTGCGCCTCGCCGTAATTCGTGGAGGAGACCTCTGTCGCAGGCTCGGTGATATCCTGCTTTGCGGAGTCGTTCACGAGATAGTTCACTGTCACCGCCGCACCGAGGAGTACTGTAAGACCCGCAATGGCGATCTGCTTTTTGCCTATGATGAGATTAAGATGTTTCATAAATGTATTTCCTTTCTGTCTTGAATGGGATGCCGTGCATCCTCAATATGTAACGCATACCCGTGATGAACTGATATCCAGAACGCTTGCTATCACATTCACCACCTTTTCCTTGATTGCAGGATCCTCCGCGCCGCCGCATATCACCGCCACTCCGCGCACCTTTGGCAGCACCGTGCTTTCCTCAAGAGCGCTCTTATCGCTGCCGCTGCTTATCAGCACTATGGAGCTTTCATTATCGCCGCTGGCGGTGGTGGAGCCGTCCTTTTGCGAGGAGGAAGAGCCGTTCCTGCTGTCACGGGCGTAAATTCGCTGCGAGGTCGAGTCCAGCGTGACCATCACGGACGGAGATACCACTCCGCTTATATCACAGAGCAGCTCCTCCAGTCTATGCTCCAGCTCCCTTTCGATGGCGGAGGTGTCCTCTGTCGGGGCTACATCCTTGTCGCTCTGCGGGGCAAGAGTGCTGAAAAACAGCAGCAGTATCAGCGCACAGCCTATTGCAACGATGGCGTTTCTCGCTCGTTTGTCGGATAGTATTCCTTTGCAATCCGCTATCTTCAGCGGCATTTTCACATCACCTCTTCAGTTCGGCTTTAAGCTCGATATCCTCGGGAAGCTCCTCGGAAAGCAGCTGCAGCGCCTTATCGGCGTCCGACTGCCCATCCTTGCCGAAAACAAGCTTCACCTGTGTAATAGATATGCTGTACAATCCCGAAATATTAACGTTAATGTGTATCTGTTCGGGATAAATTTCATTTTCGTCCAGTATGGCGGTTATTTTTTCTTTCATATCGGTGCAGATCTTTTTTTGAAGCGATCTGTTCACATCCCCCGAAAAACCTATGTAGTCCGTGCTGCCCGAAAGCTCGTACGAGCCGCTGTCAAGCTCAAGCTCCGCCCCCGTGACGGCATTTATGGCAGCCAGTATGAAAACACAGGCAATGAGCAGTGATATCTGCTTTGCGTATCTGTTTTCGGGAACCAGCAGCCTGAACAGTGCTGAGGCTATCGCAGCCATGCATATTGTGGTGAGAAATTCCATGCCGCACCTCCTACGCCGTGCCGTTGCCTATGGCGAGCATTATCACTGCGGCTATGGTGTTGAGCAGAAGAAAGCACACTATCACCGCCTGGATTATCGCCATCACCGAGCCGCAGCTTTTTAGCAGGGAGGAAAGCTCCTTCACGCCGAATATCTCGCTGAGCGTTTCTGCAGCGGAAAGCGACATCCTGTAGCACACCACGTTTATCAGCGTAGGGAGGACTATCGCAGCGGCTGCCACCATGCCGTAGGTGCCTACGCTGCTTTTTATTATGCTGAGGCTACCGTGTACGGTAGCAACGGCGTCGGAGATGGTGCCGCCCACGATCGGCACGCCTGAGGATACTGCGAATTTCGCCGTGCGTATCAGCACGCTGTCTGCGGAATTTGCAACGAACGTCTGCATGGAAAGTATGCTCATGAATACCGTCATGATAAGCCCCAGTATCCACACGACTATCTTTTTCACAAGCTCACCGAGCCTGCCAAGCTCCAGCTGGGGATGTATCGCTCCGGCAATGGACAGACCCAGTATCGCACCGCTCAGCGGCGCAAGGAAATTCACCGCCATCTGCGAAAATAGCTGCGTTGCGGCAAGGGTAACGGCATTTATGGCTGAGGCGGCAGCGGTACGTCCCATTACGGAGAGTATCCCTGCGAATATCGGAATGAACGTGGTTATGAAGATGGACGCCGTACTCAGCAGCTGAAGAGTGCCGTTCAGCACGTCAGATACTGCTGCGACTATCATCCCCGAGCCTGCCAGCACGCCCACAGTGGTGAAAACTCCCGAGAGCCTATCTGCATTGTCCGATAGACCTGAGGA
>JAZKZL010000163.1:0-8831 GCA_045612645.1 Oscillospiraceae bacterium | reverse complement strand
CCTCAAGACCATCGTGTACAACGTCAACCACGAGACCCTGACTGCCGACGATAAGATCATCTCGGCCGCCTCCTGCACCACCAACTGCCTCGCCCCCATGGCCAAGGCCCTCAACGATGCCTTCCCGATCCAGAGCGGTATCATGACCACCGTTCACGCCTACACCGGCGACCAGATGATCCTTGACGGCCCGCACCGCAAGGGTGACCTCCGCCGTGCCCGCGCCGGCGCTCAGAACATTGTTCCGAACTCCACCGGTGCTGCCAAGGCAATCGGCCTCGTTATCCCCGAGCTGAACGGCAAGCTGATCGGTTCTGCTCAGCGTGTTCCTGTTCCCACAGGCTCCACAACAATCCTGACAGCTGTTGTTAAGGGCGCAGATGTTACTAAGGATGGCATCAACGCTGCTATGAAGGCTGCTGCTTCCGCTTCCTTCGGCTACAACACAGACGAGATCGTTTCTTCCGACGTTATCGGTATGACATACGGCTCCCTGTTCGATGCTACTCAGACAATGGTTGCTAAGATCGCTGACGACCTCTACGAGGTACAGGTAGTTTCCTGGTACGACAACGAGAACTCTTACACATCTCAGATGGTAAGAACAATCAAGTACTTTGCTGAGCTTTAATTCTTAATTGAATTACAATTTGCTCCCCTGCTTCGGCAGGGGAGTTTTTGTCGTCTTGTTTTGTGAAATCAATTGACACAGCACCTCTTTTTTGCTATAATTAAATTGTATAGTTATACTATTTTCGATTCGTGATGTAGACTTTGTCTATAAGTGGATATGAAATTAGTTTATCCCCGGAAGGAGGTATTTTATTGGCGACTGAAGAAAAGATAGTTATCGAGACCGTACAGCAGGAAACTGTCGTGCAGGCAGTGATGCAGGAACCGCCGTCCAGGACTCAGGAGGAGATGGACGCCCGTGATCGTGACATCCTCGCGGCACTGGATCAGATGCTTGAGCGCCATCACGCACCGCCATCGAAAGGCCCTCATCAGACCGAGGAGTCTGCGATAGAGAAGTTTGCCATCGGAATGGTTAGAAAGGGTGCAGGCCTCGTTTCTCTATCCTTTACGCTGATTTTTATGGGCATCGTGGTGATCTGCTGCTTTTTTGCGGACAGGCCTGATTATCTGCTGCCCATGAAGCTCGCGCCCGTGTCTGCTGTTCTGTTGGGACTGGAGCTTTTTGTTTATCACATTGCATCGGGCAAGAAGTTCCGCATACATATCCCTGCGATAATCATCACTGCGCTTATTATTGCGGGCTGCTGCACTATGGCGGTGGTGATGAACCGCTCTTATACCGAGACCCGCACCGAGTTCAATAACAGAAGCATCGCGGCGGAGATCTACGAAAAGGGATATCACGAGCTGCGTCATGCTGCGGATATCAAGGAGATCGAGGTGGAAGTCGAGCTTAATCCCGATGGTGCGGCAAGGATCGAGGGTATCGATTCTCTTTCTGCGGATGACACCGTTGTGCTGACAGTTACTTTCTCAGGCTCCTACAACGGACCCGCGGCGTTTGCGTCCGAATGCAAGACGGTGATCGATGCATATCGCTTTCTGGGCATTCCCGTGACGGATTTCCATTTCGTGAACGACAGCCGCTTCAGCTCGTTCAGACTGGATGTTAAGGGGCAGTTCATGCAGGATTACTCCGAGGATGATCTTATAGATGAGATCGCTTATGTATATGTTGAAGATTATGATTATATTGAAGATCTTCAGGATTTTGTGGGAGAAACCACTGAAACTGCCGAAACAGCAGAATAATGATATCAGAGTTGCATTAAGATCAATATCGGCTAATATGATTTATAAGTGCAGGTTATTTGATATGAAATAACCTGCATATATTACCGATGAGAGAAAGGGAAAAAATGAATAACGAGAAAAGAACCGAGATATACGGATGTATATTAAGACAATTCCCCGATGAGGGTATTTACAGAATAACCCGAGTAACCGAGTGGCTCGCCACTAACGGATACTCTCTTGAAAAGCTTGGCTATGCGGATTTCCGCAGCTTTGCAGAGGATTTCCCCGAGGCGCTTTCACTTCATCCGATGGATGGGGGAAATACCTATGTTATTATCAGAAACTGGGAGGGTGCGGAGCGTCCTGTTATCAGTGGACATCCCGCTGACAGCTTTTTTGGCAGTAATTCGCTTATTCTGAATGATGATATTATAGAGATGTCGCAGCAGTCGCTTTATGCGCTTACCAAGGTGCTTGGAAACGGGCTATCCGTGCAGGAGATGAAGCAGCACATCTATGAGCGCTTTGCTCACGCCAAAGAGAGCAATACACTGAATTTCTTCAGCGAGCGATACACATTCCCGATAGATTGCTGCGCTGACGGATTTCTTGTAAACGGCATTATTACAAAAAACCTCAGCCCCCGTGGAAAGAGCCTTTATTTTTCTTTTGAAAAGACCGCGATCTATTGCAGCGAGCCATCGCCGCTGCCTGTGCGCAGCAGCGCCGCCGCTGTAAAGAATGTGAGCGAAGAGGATAAGCGCACAATATATGAGCTGCTTGCTTCGCATTTTCCTTTCGAGCAGCCGCAGCACATGGCGGCAGTGAGCAAGCTGCTCACCGATAACAATATCGACCGTTCAAAATATGGCTGCTTCAAGATGAAGGAGCTGCTGGCACGGATGGATTATCTCACGTTGGAGGATGTGGTGCTTGGCGGTGTGCCGCAGATAATGGTCACTCTCCACAAGTGTAAGGATTATTGCGCGCCTAAAGCAGCTGTGTGCGATTCGCCGCAGGATGATGATGAGCCTGAGAATAACGTGCCTGAGCAGCGCCTTGATATGTTCTGCAACCTGCCTCCGAAGCCTGTAGGTATACTGGCAGCGTTTCTTGCAAAGCATGGCAGACAGATGTCTGCAAATGATATCCGAGAGGAGCTTTGCGAGGATTTTGAGCAGGCGAGAAAGGACGGTATCCGCTTTTATGAGGGCAAGATGATCTTCCCCTGCCGTTATCTCAAGACAGACGGTGAAAATGTGGAGATCACGCTGAAGCGCAGCACCTACGAGGGCAAGCCTTGGTTCCTGAATTACATCGATACCGCTCCGCACAATACGGTTCAGAAGCCTGTTTCACCCGCCAAGATGCTGGAGAATTTCGCTTTCCTTGGCAGCTGGCAGAGCTTTCTTGCGGAGCTGGCAGAAAAGGCTATGCCTGAGGAGTGGGATTTTGAGGATTCCCCCTCCAAGGGCTTGCAGATACTGATACGCTATATCAGATTTACATTTTATCGCCTTACTAAGGAGGATAAGATCTGCATATCCTCTGACGGGCAGTTTGCGGCGTTCAATACAGGACTTGTAGATAGACGTTACGACGATATTTATGCCTGCTTTGTGCCGAATGATTCCCGTGGTGAAACAAAATGGAAGTTCGCAGGATTTTCGACTGCTGCAACAAGAGGCCTAGGCAAGCTGCTGGTGAGCTATTTCAATCCGTTGCCTGAGCCTGCACAGTATTTTGATCGCAAGGAAGATCTGTTTTTTGATATTGATAAACCCTTACATCCCGATTTCAATCATATCATCATTGATGACCTCAATCGACTGCCCCTGCAGTTTTTAGCAGATCAGTTCAATGATTGTCCCGAGGCACAGCAGATCGTTGAAAAGCTTCGCACAGCGGATGGTTATCAGAGAAAGGTACTTTTCGACAGGCTTCGCGAGATAATTTCTTCAAATAGCTGGCTGTTCGTGCGCATACAGAATCGTATCAAGGATTCGATAGAGCTTGCCCGCAAGCGCGTGCGCAGGAATTACAAGATCGCTATTCCGTCCTATTTTCCCACACGGGATACGATGTCGCTGATGCTGCCTCTTTGCCTGATCAATGAAGAGAATGCAGATGTTGCACTCGTGCTGGAGCTTACTCCGTCGGGAAATTATCAGGGACAGACTATTCTTTCGCTCCCTGTTGCGTATGTTGACGCTCGTCTGCTCTGCAGCATGAACAGCGATTGGCTCACCACATCAAGAAAGACCGTCTGCTCTGATGATGCAGTTCGGAGTTCCGATGAATTTTGATGCGAAATCTTCAAATAATAACCCCCGAAAAGATTTTCGGGGGTGTTTATTTGACTGTGATTATTTCAGGAGAAAGCAGTGCGGCTGAGTATTTCGGCGATGACGGCTTTGCAGCAGGCGATGTGATAGCAGCGCACGAAATACGCCTGCTGCAAGCGCCAGAATCGGTGCTTATCGTGGGTAAGGGTGAAGTTCTGCCAAAGGAAATATCGGTATTTGCGGCGATAGTAGATGCCGACGGCGGCTTTTCAGCGGAAGAGCTTAATGGTACATCGGTGATATCTTGCGGAATGAGTGGCAGAAACACCGTATCCATGACGTCCTGCACCAATGAATATGTGTCCCTTTCGCTTAACCGCAGCATAATGACCCTTGCGGGAATATGCGAGCCGTTTGAGCAGCCTGTAAGGCGCCTGCCTGATACCTCGGATTATGACTGCATGGCTGCATTTGCTGTGGCTATTTTGTTAGGTATCGCAGGACGCTGATATTTTTCTGTGTTTCTGAATAAATCATATCTGAATGCAGATAATACTGATGCGGTGATCCGCAACAAAAATCAGGAGGAAGATAATTATGTCTAACCGTAATTCTCAGAACAACCAGAATAATCAGAACAACAACCAGAATCAGAACAAGCAGAACAATCAGTCTCAGAACAACAAGCAGAACAACGACTGATAAAGCTTTGCGAGCAGGGATCTCCCTGCTCCTGTACATAAAAAAGGACCGCCGTATTATACAGCGGTCTTTCTGATTACTTTTTAGCGGTAGCCTTTGTGGTCTTGCAAGCAGCCTTAGTTGCCTTTGCTGCGGGCTTTGTAGCCTTTTCGTCTGCCTTTTCTGCGGGCTTCTTAGCAGCAGGAGCCTTCTTGTCCTTAGCCTTGCAGATCTTCTGGAATTCCAGTGCCTTGTCGATGCTTCCCTCAACCTTCAGCTTGCCTGTTGTGAATGCCATAACTGCATCCAGCTTATCAGCAACGAGCTTTGTGAGAGTGTCTGCAGATGCGATCAAGCAGCAGTCGCGGTCGTAGTACTCATAAGGTTCAACGAACAGCTGTCCGTCCTTCAGCTCGATGTAGAAAGCGCCTTCGCCCTCGCCTGTTATGTTTACCTGAACTGCAAGGTGACCCTCAAACTTGCTTACATCCTTCTTCAGAAGCACATCTCTTGCGCCCTGTACGATCTCTTCATAAGTCATTTTAGTTATCTCCTTTGATATTTCTTTAGCATTGCCATCATTAAGTATACCACTATTTTACCGCTACGTCAACCTTTTGGAAGTATTTTGTCATTTCCGCCGATATCTGCCCCACTGCGGTGGAAATAAATAGTTCATACTGCTGTGAGTCAAGGTAGGGATATTCCCTATGGATACCGTTTCGTCTGCCGCAATAGAACATCTGCTCTCCGTTGCACATATAGAAATCAAATATATTTTTCTGCTGAACTGCGATGTTGTCATCATTATAATATGGCAGCAGATCATCGGGCAGTTCAGCGTCACGCAGAACATACAGCGGCTGATAATCGGGGTGTGTTTCAAGGAACAGAAAATCATTGTCGTACCAGTCGCGCTTAACAAGACGGTAGAATTCCTTTCTGTCAGCCTTGTAAAGCTCGGAAAACAGCTCCTTTGTGGGAGCATTGATGTTGTTGCTCCAAAGGCAATCGGTCATCAGGTGTGCGAAATATCCCCAGTAAAATGAGAGCCGCAGGTGATCTGTCTCATTATCGATATATTCTGCCTTGAAACGCAGATAGTCGCATTCGGATTTGTGTTCTGCCCAGTGGGTTATCTCCTTTGGCGGCTGAAAGCCGTTTTCGGTGGGGAGACCGCAGTCTGCACCGATGTTTCCTGTGTAAAATGCCCCGATATCAAAGCCGAACTGCGGAGCGAGCATCTCTGCGATACGAAGATGCACAAGCCATGTTGCCATAAATATACCTCGCAATACTTGTATTTTGGTGCGGATTATGATAGAATATATCTGTACCTAAAAGGAGTTGAATACGATGGACGATAAGAAAAATACCGGGCAGCCTCAGAAGCCTGAGGATTTCACCGTAGGCGAGCCTACATGGGTGGATGATATGAAGCAGGACCTTGAAGATTACCTCGAGGAGCAGGGCATCTACATCAGACAGTGACATATAAAATCCGAGGAGCAGATCACTCCTCGGATTTTTCTGTTTGTGATTATAGCTGACAGTTACAATCAATATACCTCGCAGCCGACGTAATAGTATTTAAGTATCTGACGGTAATCGTAATCCCAGTATTTCGCAAGGGCGTTTGCACCGTTCTGGCTCATTCCCACGCCGTGGCCGTAGCCGTATGTGGTAATGGTGAAGGTATCAGAGCCTGCGTCATAGCTGATATCGAACGCGTGGGAGCGGATATCGAAATCCATGATCTTCTCACGGAACACACGTCCCGTCAGCTTGCGTGAGTCGCCGTTGCTGTCTGTATAGCTGTGATAGCCGCCGATATTCATCTGACCCACATATTTACCCTCTATGTATCCCTCCACTGCAAACCATGCGGAGGGGTCTCCCGAAAGGGATATGCCTGTTTCATTATAAACTCTGGCGCTTATATCAGAGGAGGAGAAAGAGGCTGTTCTTCCGTAATTGGGATCATACAGCTCGTCAAGCTCGCAGTATTTGCTTATGAGATAGGGATAATCATTGCCCCATACATTAAGACTGGACGCGGTGTAGCCCGCAGAGGAGGCAGAGTATACGGTCTGGGTAAGCTCGCCGTTGTAGTAGACAGCCTCGCCTATAACGGAGCTTACAAGCTGTCGAACACGGGGGTCAACGTTGCTGCTTACTGCAACATTCGGATACATTCCGTGCTTGTTGTAGTACATAACGTATGTATAGGCTGCCACTGCCTGTGCCTTGATGGCTTCGTCGTCAAAGCTGGTGCCGACTTCTGTCTGCGTGATTCCTGCCACGATATCCAGTGCCGAACCTGAAATAACAGCGCCGTTGTTCTTGACGTATACAAGCTCACTTGCTGCGCCCGAATGGTCACGCACGGGAGCGTCGGGTTCCTCGGTCTCTTCCACATCGGGAAGCTCCTCGGGAACAGACGGTGTATCCTCAACAGGGATTCCGCCTGCAAACGGATCGACCGTTACATTAGGAGTAGTTGTGGTTGCGGGAGTGGTCGTAGTTGCAGGTGTCGTAGTAGTGGTTGCGGGTGTTGTTGTCGTTGCGGCGGTTGTGGTGGTCGCTGCTGTTGTAGTGGTCGCAGGAGTTGTTGTAGTCGCTGCCGTCGTGGTGGCTGCTGTAGTCTGCTCGGGTTCATCCTCAGGGATGATGAGCTGTTCCACTGTCTCTGCCGCGAAATCCTCATCAGGGAAGATCACCTCATAGGTGGTGAGATCCTCGGGCAGTATTTCGGTGATGGGTGGGACGGTGGTGTATATCACCCTATCCTCCATTGAGGGCTGCTGAAAGCTCATAAGCTCCAGCTGCACTCTGCTGTCGGTGCCTGTGTTTCCTTCAGGCACGAAAAAATCCACCGTGCCCTGACCGTTTGCCTGCTCTGCGTCCTCATTGTCTGCGCCGGGGAGCGGCTGTACGGGAGCAGATGAGGTATCATCCGTTTCCTTGACGGGCGGCTTTTGTATCGTTCCTATAACGCCGCAGGTGAATACATACACATTGCATATAACCAGTGCGACGATTATCTTGAACAGTGAAATCTTCTTCATGTTATCTCCATTGTTCCGTTACTTATTCTGCGGGATCTTCAAGACCGTTTTCCTTGATGTATTCTGCCATGCCCTTAACAAGGGAGATGTCCCATGTTCTGCCGTCCCACTTATCGCCGTAAGCGCGGATGTAAGCCTCGCAGAATTTCATGCTGGTCTTTCTCACGATATTGTCAGGATCAACGGTGGGGCTTTCGTTTTCTCTTACCTTTCTTGCTACGATAACAAGACGCATATCGTCAAGACCCACGGAAGCGTCGCAGGTGGAGAGAGTCAGGAACTCATCGCCGTATTCGATATCCACGCCTGTTTCGTACATGCTTCTGTCCATGCACTCGAGAACATAGTCGTAGAACTCTGCGCTGCTGTTGAAAGAAACGTGGTTGAAGTAATCAAATACCTCGCCCTGATCCTCACGGGTATTTGTCAGGAAAACAGCGAAGATCTTGTACTGGTTCTTCTGATAAAGAGTATCAAAATTGATAACGGGGGAGAGGCGGAGGAAACCGATATCCGTGCGGTAGTTGTTGAGCGCGGTGAACTGATGCTCATAGCGCATATTGTGACCGTACAGGATGGTGTTGTTCGGCATGGTGTCAATGCCGAATTCTCCTTCATAGTCTGCGAAGATAGTGCCTGCAAAGCTATAGTAGTTATCAAAGCTGTGGTGCAGGTAGAATTCGTGCGCTCCCTCACCGTCGTTGGCGATGATGGAGGAACACTGATCGCAGTAACCGTAGTCTGTGTAGGACTTGCAGGGAACGAATTCCTCGGAGGGATCTGACTGCATTATGGGATAATCCACGTTTGTGCCGGGGATGTTCAGCCATCCGATGAAGTCGTTGTTGGTGTCATAGAGGGTGGCATACTCTTCGTTGATGGTTCCCTCGGGCATCTGATCTATCTGTGCCTGTGTGGGCGCCTGATTCTTCAGATCAACTATGTATGCATGATTTTGCTCGCCGTTCTCGCCTGTACCGCTTGTGGTGATCTGATTGGGATCGTCCAGTGCCACGAGGAAGTG
>JAZKZL010000162.1:0-4860 GCA_045612645.1 Oscillospiraceae bacterium | reverse complement strand
ATCGACACCATGGAAAAGATGGGCGTTGTAGGTCCATTTGAGGGCAGCAAGCCCCGTCAGGTGCTGATGACAAAGCAGGAGTGGTATGAAAGAAAGCTCCAGCAGAAGTAATAAAACGAGCTGCTCGTTTTCGGGCAGCTCGGATGATTTATAAAAAGAAAGGACTGTATCAGATGCCTTTTTTACCTGTATGTAAACAGGATATGATTGAACGTGGGATTGACCAGCTTGATTTTATAGTATTCACAGGCGATGCCTATATCGATCATCCCACCTTTGGAATTGCAATAATCTCCCGCCTTATCGAAGCCGCTGGATTCACTGTAGGCGTTATAGCTCAGCCTGTTACCGATGCAGATTACAAAAAGCTCGGAAAGCCGAAGTATTGCTTCATGGTCTCAGGTGGTAATATTGACAGCATGGTATCTAACTATACCGTTGCTCTCAAAAAACGCAATGACGACGCCTATTCCGCAGGCGGCAGGGGAGGAAAGCGCCCCGATCGTGCGCTTACTGTTTATTGCCGCAAGCTGAAGCAGCTTTTCCCCGATGTGGAGATATCTATCGGCGGTTTGGAGGCTTCACTGCGCCGCTTTGCTCATTACGATTACTGGAACGACAGCGTAATGCCCTCCGTGCTTGTGGATACAGGTGCAGAACTACTGATGTATGGCATGGGCGAGGTTACTCTCTCCCAGATGCTGAATAATTTCAAAGCAGGAATGAAGCTGTCAGAAATGCACGATCTTCGCGGTACATGCTATCTCACAGCGCCCGAAAACACACCTCTCGGCGCTGTTCAGTGCGATTCTTACGAGATTGTGTCAAATAACAAAAAAGCCTATGCAAAAGCCTGCCGCAAGCAGTATGACGAGCAGGACGAGGTCTATGGCAGAACGATAGTTCAGCGCCACGGAAACATGATGCTGGTGCAGAATCCACCTCAGAGAAGCGTGACCCAGTCCGAGTTTGACTACACCTATGAACTTCCGTATATGCGTGCTTACCATCCCATGTACGAAAAGGATGGCGGAGTTCCTGCTATACAGGAAGTCGAGTTTTCCATCACGCATAACCGTGGCTGCTTCGGCTTCTGTAATTTCTGCTCCATTGCACTGCATCAGGGCAGGAGAATAGCCACCCGCAGCGAGGATTCCATTTATAACGAGGCTGTCATGCTTTCTGAAAAGCCTAATTTCAAGGGCTATATCCACGATGTCGGTGGGCCTACGGCAAACTTCCGTCAGCCCTCCTGCGATAAGCAAGACGAGCATGGCATGTGCAAGGGCAGAAAATGCCTCGCTCCCTCACCCTGTAAGAACCTCAAAGCAGATCACAGCGATTATCTCAATCTTCTGCGCCGTCTGCGATCCATAAAGAGAGTCAAGAAGATTTTCATCCGCTCAGGCATACGCTATGATTATATCCTTGCCGATAAGAGCACAGAGTTCCTTGACGAGCTTGTTGAGCATCATGTAAGCGGTCAGCTCAAAGTAGCACCCGAGCATGCAAGCAATAAGGTGCTTGATTACATGGGCAAGCCACATATTGAGGTATATGAGGATTTCGAGAAGAAGTTCTATGCATCCACAAGAAAGTGCGGCAAGGAGCAGTATCTCGTGCCGTATCTTATGTCCTCGCACCCGGGCTGTACTCTGAATGAAGCAGTGGAGCTTGCTCTCTTCCTTAAAAAGCACAACATCCGTCCCGAGCAGGTGCAGGATTTCTATCCCACGCCCGGTACTATTTCCACGGCAATGTTCTATACAGGTCTGGATCCATACACAATGGAGCCTGTATTTGTACCGAGAACTACCGAGGAAAAGGCAATGCAGCGTGCTCTGCTGCAGTATTTCAAGCCCGAGAATAGACGTCTTGTGGAAAAGGCTCTTATCATGGCGAAACGCCTTGATCTTATAGGCTTTGGTAAGGATTGCTTGATAACACCCTCTGAAAAACAGCAGGGCAACAGAACTAACAGTTCTGAAAGGAACAGACGAAATAATGTCCAAAAAACGGCGAAAAGCACGCAAAAAAAGAAAACAGGCAAGGGAAAACGCTAAGAAGTTTTTCCTGTGGATGTTGTTTATAGTCATATTGCTTGCGGCGCTCGTAGTCGTAAACGAGCGTTGGCTGCATAGTGAATACATCCCCACCACTTCTGAAATAGCTGATTTCATTAGCATTGAAAAGCGCCCCAAAGTAACAGTCGGTCAAGACGAAATATCTGTACACTTTATTGACGTAGGGCAAGGAGATTGTATACTCATAGATACTCCCGAAAAGGATATGTTGATCGACTGCGGTGAGGCTGAATACGCAGGCAGAGTGATAATGTATCTGCGCAGCTTTGGTATCACAAAGCTTGATTATGTCATGTCAACTCATCCGCATTCCGATCACATGGGCGGCATGAGCAGGATAATGACAGCATTTGATGTGGGAGAATTCATCATGCCTACGGTTCCCGAAGATATGATACCAGAGCTTGAATTCTACACAGATGCGATGGATATGATATCCGCAAAGAGCGTCACACTGACGTATTCTCAGCAAGGTAGCTCTATACAGCTATGCGAGGGAACTCGGCTAGATGTCATCGGTCCTATTGGAACAGGCTACAACGACCTCAACAGTTATTCGATAATAGCAAAGCTGATAAGCGGCAACCGCAGCTTCCTGTTCACAGGAGATATGGAAAAGGACGCTGAATATGTCATGGCAGGCTCGTGGCTTACAGATCTCAGTGCAGATGTCATCAAGGTGCCGCATCACGGCAGCTCCTCATCAAGCTCTGTTGAGTTTATATTGCGTGTACATCCCGAATATGCTGTGTTTAGCGTGGGCGCAGATAACAAATACGGTCACCCGAACAGCGATGTTGTTGCATTCTATAGATCAATTGGCTGTAAAACTCTTATGACTATGCATTGCGGTGATATCGTGTTCGTTACAGACGGAAATGATATAAGATATGTAACAGCAAACGAGCAGAACACAGCCGCATGACACCATAATAAAAGGCAGGAATCAACTTCCTGCCTTGTTTTTTATTATCTTTCTATAATGCCTGAAAAACAGCAAATTTGAGATCACTGACGAAATAAACCATCCGATAGGCCACGAAAGCCATATTCCCGTAGCGCCATAAACAGGGCAGAGGACAAAAGCAAATACAACACGCAGTATCAGATCTGAAAACGTAGTTATCATGAATGCATTGATGTTGCCGCTGCCGCGCAGAACTCCATCACTGTTCAGCTTTAATCCGACTGTTATAAAGAACGGCGATACGATAGTCAGAAAAAGCTTACCTGCTTCTGCGGCGTTTATATTATTAGTGTCTGCACTGTCCATGAAGATGTAAATAAGCTGCTCTGAGAATACCACATAGCACATCGAGAATACGACAGCAATACCTGCAGCCAACATTGCACCGACTTTATAACCCTGCTTTACACGTTCAAATTGCATTGCACCTGTATTCTGAGCTGCAAAGCTCGAAACGCTGTTTCCTACGGTGGAAAAGCACGTCACTGCAAAGGTGTTCAGCTTTATCGCAGATGAATAACCTGCCATGACATCAATACCGCAGGAGTTTACAAGTCCCTGAATGAACAGATTTCCTACAGATACAAAGCTCTGCTGCAATATGCTGGGAATGGAGAGCCGTGATATTCTTGCAAGCATATCCCACCTGAAATAGCTGAACTTCTCGCTGGGGATACCCTTTATGCGTTTAATAAGAACTAAGAATGCCAATACTGCGCAGACTCCCTGACAAATGAATGTTGCCCATGCAGTGCCGGGTACACCCATTCTAAACACTACAACAAACAGGATATCCAGCAGAATATTTCCCACCGAAGATCCGATAAGGAAATACAGCGGCGTCCGTGAATCACCGAGGGATGTGAATATACCTGTGCAGATATTATACATCAGCATGAACACCATACCGAGAACGTAGATGTTCAGATATGCCTCTGCATCATAAAATACAACGCTGTCCGTTTTGAGCAGTCTGAGGAACGGCGCACTGGTCAGCAGCCCGAATATCGTCAGAAATAATGCCAGTACAAAGCTTGATATTATAGAGGTGGACACCGCTGTTTTCATGTTGCGGTTATCCTTAGCTCCGAAGAATGTAGATATCACCACAGAGCAGCCTATATTCATTCCCGTGCCTATTGCGAGATATATCATCGTAATAGGGTAAGAGGCACCTATAGCGGCAAGAGCGTCCTTATTTATGAAATTACCTGCAATAACACTGTCAGCAATGCTGTAAAGCTGCTGAAAGATAACGCTCACCAGCAGCGGAACGGAGAATTTCAGCAGCAGTGGTGCAACTGCTCCTTTAGTCAGATCCTTGACCATGTTTTCACCTCAATAAAAACCGTACCCATTTGGGTACGGCATTTATATTTTATGTTCTCTTTGCCTTTGCCTCTGCCTTCAGGCGGAGATCACGCTCTAAGATGACCTTGCGGATTCTGATGCTCTTGGGTGTAACCTCAACAAGCTCATCATCCTGAATAAATTCAAGGCTCTCCTCAAGGCTCATTACCTTAGGCGGAATAAGGTGCAGGGCATCGTCAGAGCCGCTTGCTCTTGTATTGGTGAGATGCTTCTTCTTGCAGACATTTACCACGATATCGCCCGCCTTGGGAGATACTCCGACGATCATGCCCTCGTAAACAGGAACACCTGCACCGATGAACAGCGTACCACGCTCCTGTGCATTGAACAGACCGTAAGTGATGGCATTTCCGTCCTCCCATGCAACGAGAGAGCCAACTGTACGTCTCGGAATATCGCCGAAATAGGGCTGATAGCTGTCAAATACGGAATTCATGA
>JAZKZL010000161.1:0-4186 GCA_045612645.1 Oscillospiraceae bacterium | reverse complement strand
CCATATCCCCGAATACGTTTCGGAAACGGCCCTGAAACTCTCCCTGCCGTCTTACGTTCAGTTAGCAGGGCAGGACGGAGCTGCCGTAGTGCGTGTGAATCTCGCAGGTGTGATAAATGCAGCCTGCGATGAGCTTTCTGCCGCAGGCTGCGAGATAAGCTGCGAGGACTACGCATTTGAGAATATCTATACATTGCCGATATACGCCGTGATAAGCGGCGGCTTTGGCACTGACGCGCTGATAGCGCTGCTTTTGGCGGTGCTTGTGGATGTGCTTTCGCTGCTGTTTGCTATGATATTCGTTCGCAGAAAGAGTGTTCTTGCCGCACAAAGCACAGAGCAGGCGATGATCGGTGACGAACTGCTGTTTGAGCGCAATATAGTCACTGCCGTGAGACTTGGAATGTGTGCAGAGGGAAGAACATTCTCCGATGCGCCCGAGTTCAGTGAGATCACTGACAGACTTGCGGAGTTCATCTGCCGCTTTTCTGCAGTGGATTATGCATCAGATAAAGGATTTACTCTCGCTGCCGAGCGCGAGCGTCTTACTGATCATCAGCCGCTGGTTGCATTTCTGTGTCAGTTTGGTCTGGCTAAGATGCTCACGGCAGAGGAGGCAAAGCTGCTCAGTGGCGAGGAAAGCGGAGAGATCGTCCTGTTAAAGACTAAATTCATGCTGTGGGTCAGTGAGAAATCATGCTGTGACAGGCAAGAACAGAGCAAGCCGCTAGTCGTTGGAAAGGCGGTGACTGAATGATAAGAATGATCCTTTGCGCAGGTGCAGCTGCGGTGCTGGTGACGGCTCTTATCCGAGGCCTTTCCGATACACGGCGAGGACTTTTGTGCTGGACTTTTTCGTCTATTGCGTCAGTTTCTGCGGCTGTGGTGTATTTTATAGGTGCAGGCAGCATTGCGGCTGATCTCTTTTCCTTGCGAAATGCACTGTTTGGCACGCTCATTATAGTACTGCTGATTTTGATAGTGGAGTTTTTTGCACCCTCCCGCAGATTACGGCAGCGCGAGGATGCGGAGTACAATAAAGCCTCTGCGGAAAATGCGCTGAATATCGTGCTTGCTGTGATAGTTGCGTCTGCGGCATTCGGTGCTGCTGCAGCAGAGTTTGGCGGCAGGGAGGAGTTCTGCGTTCTGGGAATCATCCCTGCTGCGGCACTGAGCATAAGGCAGTTGTCCTATTTTATGTATAGGGGCAGGCTTGACAGTCTCAGCGAAAATGCGGATACTGAAAAGCGCCGATTACTGATAAGATCGCTTTCCTCAGGGAAAAAGACCCTGTGAAGATATTTTCACCTATTTCTTTATTTAAGGCAGACAGGATGTCTGCCTTGCTTTTTTTACTACTTTTAACAGAATGAATTAATTTTTTTTATGTATTATTTTGGCACAATATAGCTTGAATAATATGCGCATTTGTGATATAATAAATTAAATTAGGTAATTGTGTATTTTTGTAACTTAATCACTTTATTACCTTATAACAGATGATTATAACGACAGGGAATCTCTCTGTTGAAAGGAGAACGAAATGTCCCCAAAACTCAGTGAGCTGGTCACCTTGTTAAAAGGGCATCGTGTGTTCATACAGACGCATAACTTCCCCGATCCTGACGCTATTGCCAGTGCATTCGGACTTCAGGTGCTTTTAGGTAAATTCAATATCCGTACAACTATCTGCCATCACGGACAGGTGGAAAGAACTGCGACAGCCAACATGGTTGCGGAGTTCGGCATATCCATGACGACGGATGAGGATATCAAGGATATGAAGCCTGATGATTATATCATCACCGTTGATGCACAGAAGGGTAATTCAAATATCCTTGATCTTGTGGGCGAGGAGATAGCTGTAATAGATCATCATCCTGTTTTCAATGAGTCAAGCAGCTATAAATATAAGGACATCCGTATTGTCGGAAGTTGCGCCACCATTATCGCAGATTATTACAGGCTTTACAATATCGATATGCCTCAGGATGTTGCGACCGCACTTCTGTATGGTCTGAAGATGGATACGAAGGACTTCACACGCGGCGTTTCGGAACTTGATGTTGAGATATATAAATATCTTTTCCCTAAGGCGAATATGGTACAGATACGCCGTTTCCAGTCAGGAGAGATTCAGTATGACGAGCTGGAGGCGTTCGTCGATTCTATGAAAAAAGTAGAGATCTACAACGGCGTTGCCTTTGCTTTCCTGAATTTCAATTGTGCAGATGCTTTCGTTGCTACTGTGTCGGACTTTATACTCAGCCTTGATGTTGTTGATTTCTGCGTTGTGTATTCCCGAAAGGAGCATGGATTCAAGTTCTCCATCCGCTCCGAGCTGGAGGAACTTAATGCGGGAGAGATCGCTCAGGCAGCTCTTGAGGATGTAGGCAGCGGCGGCGGTCATAAATCCATGGCGGGCGGCTTTGCAGTTGAGAGCAAGGTGCTGGATATCAGCATAGATTTCAATCGTGTTATTCAGAATCTGTTTTTGAATATTATCGACAATATCCGCAAGGATCAAAAGACTCCCATTGAAAAAAGCAGCGCTGTTGAGGAGCCGAAAAAGTAACATACCGAGCCACTTTATGTTGAAGTGGCTCTTTTATTATACCTGAAATTCGGGATATATCGTTTAGGTAGGTTTTCCCTGTGAAAATTGTACATATTAGGTCAAAAAATATTTGACAAATTCACGATATAATGGTATAATAAAATGTAAAAATATATTATGGGTAGGTGTTTGTTTTGACCATCTTCTATAAATTTGAAGGTAAGATGTATATTAATATTACTAATGGATGTCCCTGCAGATGTGTTTTCTGCATCAGGGATAACGCTGATTCCATAAAGGATAACGACAGCCTGTGGCTTGAACACGAACCCTCCTTTGAGGAGATCACCGCCGCATTCGACGCTTTTGATAAGAGCGGAATGACCGACGCTGTGTTCTGCGGCTACGGTGAACCCTGCGTAAGAGCTGATATGATCCTGCGTGTTGCGGAATATATCAAGCAGAATTCCGATATGAAGATTCGCCTTAACACTAACGGTCTTGTGAAGCTCATTCATCCTGATTTCGATATAACACGCTTTAGCGGTCTTATCGACAGCGTATCCATCAGTCTGAATGCGCCCGATGCCTGCCGTTATAATGAAGTGACTCGCCCCTCTTTCGGAGAGAAGTCTTTCGAGGTGATGCTTACTTTCGCTAAGGATATGAAGAGCATCGTTCCCGCTGTTGGCTTTACGGTAGTGGATATCATTTCCGAGGATGAGATAAAGCGTTGCGGTGAACTGGCTGATTCCATGGGTATTCCGCTCAGAGTTCGCCAATACGTTACCGATAACGAGAGCTACACCTGATGAGGATACTCGGAATTGACCCGGGCTACGCCATCGTTGGCTATGGCGTGCTGGATTACGATCACAATAAATTCACTGTCGTGAATTACGGCGCCATTACCACCGAGGCGGGTACGCCCTTTGAAAAGCGCCTTATTGAGATCTACGACGATATGAATAGCTTGCTTGATATGTTCAAGCCTGATTGCATGTCCATTGAGCGGCTGTATTTCACTAATAACAAGACTACGGGCATCGACGTGGCACAGGCAAGGGGAGTGATAACCCTTGCTGCCGCACAGCACGGAGTTGATATATATGAATACACCCCACTGCAGGTCAAGCAGGCAGTGGTGGGCTATGGCAGAGCTGAAAAGCATCAGGTGCAGGAAATGGTGAAGAACATACTGCGACTGAAGGAATGCCCAAAGCCCGACGATACCGCCGATGCGGTGGCTTTGGCTATATGCCACGGTCATTCCAGTGGCTCGGCGTTGTCGAGAATACTTAAAGAGAAAGGCTGATATATATGATATATAGTGTTCGAGGAGAGCTTATCCATACCGAACCTACTCTTGCTGTTGTGGAGTGTGGCGGCGTAGGCTATGCCTGCCGCACGACGATGAACACGCTGAAACAGATAGGTTCAAGCGGAGAGGTAAGGCTGTTCACATATCTCCATGTGCGTGAGGATGCGGTGGATCTTTTCGGCTTTGCCGATACGGCGGAGCTTGCCTGCTTTAAGCAGCTTATATCAGTTTCGGGAGTTGGCCCAAAGGTGGCTCTTTCTATCCTTTCGGATATCACTCCATCTAAGCTCGCTCTGTGCATTACTACG
>JAZKZL010000160.1:0-5811 GCA_045612645.1 Oscillospiraceae bacterium | reverse complement strand
CAAACAGCTTGCGCTGACGCTGGATCAGCATATCCATGCCGCCTGCGGTCTTGGGATCGCGCCAAGTTTCGGTGGGAACCTTTGCGCCGACATCTGCGTAGTCGAACGCGCCCTGACCCAGCAGGTAGGTGGTGTAGGTTTCGCCGTCATCGCCAACGGGTACGTCGTCATCGATCAGTACGGTGCGGCCGTTCCAAGCAGCGAGGTTGGTGGGACGCTGGATGCCGTTTGCATCAGTCTGCTTGAAGTACTCCAGCAGCTGCAGATTCTCGAGCTGAGTTGCAACAGCAGAATGCATTACTGCAAGGGTAAAGATGTTCTTGTTTGCGCCTGCTGCCTTCTGAATTGCGTTGTTCAGAGTTGCGGCAGTGACGGTGGGAGTGTCCTCGCCGGAGATGTCCAGAGTGTGCTTCTCGGCGAAGTTGCCGGCGGTGATGCCGAATACGCCCTTGAGGATAGACAGGATAGTGGCCTGATCTACATCATCCCAATAGTTGACGGTCTGCTTTGCGATTTCAGCCATAAAGTCGTGATTGGTGATATCGAAAGCGAAATCCTTCTCCTGCCATGCCTTTGCGCGGCCGACAACGATCATGCCCTGATCGTAGGTGCCAACGCCGGAAGCGGTGATATCGGTAGCGCCGTCATAGTTCAGAACATCGCCGCCAACGTTGCCCATCATGGGTACGCGGATGTAGTTGCCGCCGACCTGCTCAGCGAGAGCAGCAGCGAGATCGCCACGGGTGCGGAGAACGCCGGAGGACAGCAGAGCGTTCTGCTTTACACGGGGCAGGGTTTCAGAATAGCGCAGGAAAACTTCCTCGTTAAAATGCTTGTTGTCAAAAATGCCAGCCATTATTTATTTCATCCTTTCTTGCCGTTGAGCATATCGCTTATACGGCCATACATTTCGGGGTTAGTGTTAGCCCACTGCATCTGCTGACTCAGGGGCATGGCCTTAAACGCCTCGACGGTCAGCTGCTGATTGTTCAGCGGTGCTGCGCCGGGGATATTTACGGCGGGGTTGGGGTTAGCCAGCAGGTCAGCCTTGTCTCTGATCAGGTCAGCCAGCACGAGCGCGTCACCCTTACCTGCATTAGCGGCATCGGCAACGGCAGTTTTAAACTGGGCAAACACGCCGTCGCGTGTCAGCTCATTGACAAATTTGGTCTCGGCGGTTACGGCTTCAAATCGGGTGCGCATCGCCTTTTCAGCCTGAGCGCGGGTCTCTGCTTCATTTCGCTCACGTTCTGCGTTGCGGTACTTTTCCAGCTCTGCGTTGATTGCTTCTGCATTGGCTGCGTTGCCCTCGAGCGTAGTGATAGTAGCGCGTGCCGTCTCAAGCTGTGCGGTCAGTTCCGCAATGGTCTGATTGAGTGCGTCAGCACCCTGTTTCGCTCTGCCGATATCTGCGCTGTTAGCGTTGAGGATTGCGTTGATCATATCCTCAGTAACTACATCGCCGATGATCTGTGCGACCTGTTCTCGAGTCATTCTTGACCTCTCTTTCTGCCCATCGGTTTGTTATCGCAGTTCTCCGTCTGCACGGGCTTTCGTAGTTTCTCGTCATTGCGGACAATTTTAGGTATACAAAAAGCCGACCCATTAAGAGTCGGCTCAATGCCATGTTGTCAGCGGTAGCCGGGCATATATGTGCGCCCGTATTTCTTCCGCTGTCGGGATGCGCGGCTCAGTTCTTCGTACACATCGGTATACTGCCGCACTTTTTGGCGGGCTGCATTAGCGCCCACCTTGTCACCTGCCGCTTCACAGATGACGACTTCGTTTTTCGCTTTTCGGATCTCCGTCTCGACCTGCCTCATCAACTGCGACAGCTCATACGCGGTGTAATCCTTGCCGCCCACGTTGATTTTTGCGTTGTTGGCGTTTTCCAGTTCTTTGAGTTGTTCATCCGTGTAACGCGAATGGCTCAAACCCAACAGCACGGGAGTCGCCGTGTGTCGGCAATTCCACAACCCAATGGGACGCTTGAGCGGTGCAAAGTTCCTGCCCTTCTCATCCTTGAATGGCAAGCCGTTCTGCATCTTGTCGTATTCCGCTTTTGTGAAGCGGTGACCTTGTACGGGCAGATGGTCTTTTGCGCAGGTCATGTGTGCAGATAGCTCATAGCCATCCGCGCCGATCTCATCGCCGATCTGATCAGCAACAGCCTGATTAACTGCACGCACGCCATCAAGCAGATTCTGCCGGAATGCGCTGTCGAGTCTACGCGTATGCCCCGATGCGTATTCGACCGTCTGCAAGCCGCTTTGTGCAAAGGGGCGCATTAAGTCACGCATAACGCTGTTGTAGTCTTGCACGCCGCTCTGCACGGCGGTGATCGCATCGTCTACCAGTTTCTGATATGCGACATCAAAGGGGACAAAGTTCTGCTTGTCTGCCGTGCCGATATTACACATCGTAGTCTGTGAGAGATTCTGCAAAGCGCCGCCCGTCACGGAAACTTGTGCGTCAACCGTGCGCTGTATCGGTTTATTTTCCGCGTACGGAACATAAGTTTTGCCTTTGTCGTCGTAAAAGCTACGTGCGAAATCCATGTTGTCAGCAGCAGCTGCACGGAACAGGCTGTCGATCTCTTGCAGCGACATTCCCGTGACTTCGGCAAGGAAGCTTTTGAACATTGCTACATCGCCGCCGATGTCGCGCAGCCTTGCCAACTTTGTTGCATCGCTGGGCAGTATCTCACCGATTGCCCTGATTCGCTCGCCGACCATCTGCAAGGTTTTAATCTCGACTTTGTTATATCGAGCTGCAAGCTTGTCGGCGAGGTTAGCAATAGTATCGGGATGCGGCATAGTGTTTTACTCAGCGGGGAAAATGGGCGCGTTGTCCACCATCCCCAGGAATTCATTGGTTATCAAATTGGTCTGCTTCTGTTCAGCAACTTTTGCGGCAGCCGTTTCGAGATCCTCGTCGGTGATGAATGCGCGGATTTCTGCGTTGCTTATCGCGCCGATAGAGTTGCCCTGCATCATCTGATTAAATGTCTCGGTGGTATCCTCCAACAGAGCGTAAGACCACGCACAGACCAGCTCATACTCAGCATCTGCGTCAATGCCGTAGAAGTTGCACAGTACGTTGATGCCGTATACAAGCTGCTGCATATATTGTTCGTACTCGCGATGGATATCATCCAGCAGACAAAAAGTCTGATACATTGCGCGGCGGATTTCCGTTGCAGTTGCGCCCTGTGTCGCCATGTCGGTCAGGATGCCGCGGGATACGCCGACCTCTTTTTCCAACAGTGCGAAATGCTGCTGGAGCTTATTAAAATAGGAAGACTCACGCAGCGCAGGGTCGAAGATGTCCAAGCGGAGCTGGTCGCTCTCACCCAAACGTACAAAAAGATCATCATCCAGCCCTCTGCTGATTGCATTGCCGTTGGCATCGTATTCGTCACGCAGAAGGTTGCGATCAGCCATGATGCGCACCTTCTTGTGATCAAATTCCAACTCGACATCCTCGAGGGTCTGTGCAATCTTGCGCAGGGTTGTGTCACAACCGAAAGTGATCGGCACGCCCGTGATGTCATCGGGGCGGCGGTTAGCCGTGGGACAACGGAAGATACCAATCGGCAGCCTGTCAACACCCGCGATCTGCACCTCGGGCGGAATCGCTGCCCAACGCTGCACGGCGGTCAGCGGAATTTCTGTGCCGCTTTCGGTTGCTTTGTTGGTGATGGTATAAACGCCGTTCTCCACAGTGTACGAAGTCCATCTGTAATACTGCTTACCGTCAGCATCCTCAAACGCATCTGCCAGCACAACGCACTGCGTGATGTCGGAGCCCTGTACGCCTGTGATATAGATGCGGTCGCGGGTCACTGTGCTGGTATAAATTTTTCTGCCCAGCCCAGTGTCCACACTATAGGGTATCGTTGCAATCATACCCACGCCCAGCGCGGCTGCAATGTTGCGCTTGGCGTTGGCAAATTCCTTCTGCACGATATTGTCCAGCATTTCGACACGCGCAGAATCATCGCCGGTAACGCTAATGCTTGCGTCACCAAACGCAAGGGTAGCCAGTGCGTTAGCTATCAGCGCAGTTATGTTTTCGCGTGTGTTATCGTAGTACTGCTGCGCGTCATATTCGGCGGCGGTCAGCGCATCATCACTCTGCTGAGGGGTGATGTTGAAAAGCTGCTGCACCCATCCGCGCAAGCGCGTCCATACTCCGCTTGCCATGTTTTAGTCACCATCCCATCGGTCTCAAAATCGTATATGCCAAATAACGCATTGCGTCCATAGCGTGGTCATCTTTCTTTATCGGCTTGTCACTGTCGGATTTTTCGTCCCACGAATACAAGCCGAATTCGTTTTTGGTCGCTTCACAGCGGTTATTGATTAGTATCCTTCCTGCCTTGATGAGTGCGCCCGTGCGGCGTATTCCCTCGACTACATCGTTATTGGCTTTGCGTACGCTAAAACGTCCACGGTGGCGGATCTCAGCGATGAACGATGCGGCTGACGGGTCGATGACTACTGATCTGATCGGATAGTCGGCAGCCAGCTCGACAAGCGCGTCATAGTATTCACTGTCTGTGCGCTGTGCATTCTGCCCGTCTCGGCCGCTGTAATAATATTCGTTCATCATGACAGCCTGTCGATCACGCAGCGACACAGCCCACAGTTGCATTGCGCACGGGTTCAGCGTTCCGTAGTCGCACGAGATGTAGAACTCCCAGCCCGGCATATGTGGCGGGATGATCGCATCGGTGCATTTCGATTCATCGAAGAACGGATATATCAGGCCTTCAGCCTTTACCCACTTGCCGAGGATATAGCGATCATAAAAGACCGTACCCTTGTACTCGCGTTTAAGGTTCTCGACAAATTCGGGCGGCAGGAACGGATTGTCATCAATACAGTAGTTTTGACTGTAGATGTCCGCGTTGCTGTCCAAAAATGCCTTTAGCCAATGACCAGGATGCGCGGGGTTATATGTTCCATCAAAGCAGCTGTACGGTTTATCGAGACGCGATTTGAGCATTTCAAAAACTTCCTGCGACCAGTTCGCAACTTCATCACCGTAACAGTATTTGATTGACGCGCCCTGTATCTTACTGACCTGCGTCACGCGTTCAGCACCAAGCGCATAACAGCGCTCACCGAAAAGCATGACAGTGTTGTCGCTCGATATATTGCCGACAAGCTCTTTGCCGTACAGGTTGCGCATCGGTTCCAAAACGTTACGTTCGATTGTCGATTTGGTAACGCCCAGCACGACAGCAAGACCGTCCGCACCGACGCGCTCACGGATGCGCATCGGAATAATCCAGCGGTAATCCATGTACGTTTTGCCGCTTCGTGTAGCACCGCCTTTGAAGTTCCAGCGGTGATTAGCTTCACGCGCAAAGTCAGTCTGCTTCGGTGTTAACAGCATTTTTGAATCCTGCAAGCATCGCATCGAGTTTCACAAGGGTGTCCGCGCTTGCGTCGTCAACTGCATAGCCCGGCTTACCGTAAACTCTGTCAAGGATGGAATCTGCAACCCTGTTTTTTAGATCGAGCGGTGCGTTCTCATCGAGAAGTATCTGCCTTTTCAGCTCGATGGATTCGGGCACAAGCTCAGACAGAGCTTTTTTGATGTTGTCAGGCACTTTAGGTCTGCCGCCCGGGTTTCCGCTCACGCCCTTTTTGAACTTTCCTGTAGCGTCCCTGTTCTGTGGCATTGTGTTTTCACCTCCATCGTTGTATTTTGTGCATAGAAAAAGAGACCGACATGGCCCGTCGATCCCTTATAATCCATGATACATATTTTACCTATCGCAACCCCGCAAGTACATATCAT
>JAZKZL010000159.1:0-6209 GCA_045612645.1 Oscillospiraceae bacterium | reverse complement strand
GGATTCCCGCAGAGGCTATGTACATCTCGCCGAAGATGCCCCAGAACACCGCCACTATTGCAGCGGCTGAGAGAAACAGCAGCAATAGGCTCTTTTTTATCTCGCCCTGTTTCTTTTCGGTAAGCAGCTCGGAGAAGCCCTTGAAGCGCTCCGCGAAAGCAAGCACGGGATAGACTATAGCAGCAAACAGCACCAGTGCCAGCGCCGCAGCAAGCCAGTTATCCGTAAGCATCATCATCACCACAGGGGAAAGGAATGCAGCTCCGTGCAGCAGCTTTCTGAACAGCACACGCTGCGGCTTGAAAATGAGCTTTGCCGTAAGCAGCAATATCGCTGCAGGGATAATAAACAGCAGATATTTTCCGAAGCACACCACTGTTTCAAGCAGCAGACCGCTTTCTATAAAGAACTCGCGGTAATTCAGTATTATCATTATTGCGCCGAGAACGGTAAGCACAAAGCCTGTTACCAGTCCCACGGTGCGGTTGTTCACCTTGTTTGCAAATTGCGCCGATACGATAGAGAACACGGTTGCCGTTATGATGCAGACAATAAGTGCATCCCAGCGTTCCGTCACTATCGCAGGGTTGATAAGCATGTGCGAAACGGATGCTATAAGCGCCGTGAACGTCATTATGAAGGTGCTTGTTCCCACGGCAGGCTTAAGCTCCATACCAAGGAGTGCCGTGAATACAACAAGCATCGTCATACCTCCGCCCGAGCCTATAAATCCCGAGCCAAAGCCTATAGTGATACCGAAGAAAAGCGAGAATGCTATGCCCTTGCGGGTAAGCTTGCCGTTGTTTATCGCAATATCTCTGCTTTTAGTTTCGGGTTTCACAAGAAAGCGTATGCCGATGCAGAATGTGAGTATCAGCGTAAAGCTGCCTAGCACCACATTGCCTGCCGCCCATGCGGCAATGCTGCCGACAGTACACATCGTAAGTATGCAAGCCATCATAAGCCAGCCGCGTTTGAGATCTATATTTTTATGCTTTATATATATTCCTGCCGTGAACGCTGAGCCTAACACGTCTGAAGCCAGTGCCACCGCAGTTGCCTGATAAGCTCCTGCCTCTCCCGAAAACGACGGACACATCACTAAAAGTATCGGCACCATTACTGTTGCGGCTGATAGTCCCGCAAGACCTGTGCCTATACCCGCCAGCGCAGCAGCCAGTATAAACCAGAAGTATTCCATTGTTCCTCCGAATGATCACATAAAAGACCGCACAGAAACGCTCCGTGCGGTCATGTCATTTCAGTAATATCAGCAGCCCTTTAATGCTCTCTGACCGATATCCTTTCTGTAGTGTGCCTTCTCGAAGCTGATGGTCTTCACAGCCTTGTAAGCCTGTGTGAGAGCGCACTTCAGGCATTCGCCCGTTGCGGTAACGCCGAGAACTCGTCCGCCTGCGGTGAGGAACTTGCCATCCTCCAGCTTTGTGCCTGCGTGATATACATAAGCAAGCTCGGACTGACCGTTTTCATCAAGACCTGTTATCTCCTTGCCTGTTTCGTACTTCTCGGGATAGCCGCCGCTTGCCATAACTACGCAAGCGCAAGCCTTGTCGCTCCACTGGATATCAAGCTCGTCCAGCTTTTCTTCCCATATAGCCTCGATGATATCAACGAGATCTGTCTCCAGCAGGGGGAGAACTACCTGAGTCTCGGGATCGCCGAAACGGCAGTTGTACTCGATAACTCTTGCGCCGTTGGGTGTCAGCATCAGACCAAAGTACACGCAGCCCTTGAAGGGGCGACCCTCAGTCTGCATTGCAGCGATAGTGGGCTTGAAGATCTTTTCCATGCATTCTGCCTTGAAAGCGTCTGTATAGCAGGGGTTGGGAGCGATAGTACCCATGCCGCCTGTGTTGAGACCTTCGTCGTTGTCATAAGCGCGCTTGTGGTCCATAGAGGAGATCATAGGCTTTACCGTCTTGCCATCTGTGAATGCGAGAACAGTAACCTCGGGGCCTGTCATAAATTCTTCAACAACGATCTCGCTGCCCGAAGCGCCGAACTTGCCATCCAGCAGCATGGAGTTTACTGCGTCCTTAGCCTCCTCGAAATCCTTTGCAATGATAACGCCCTTGCCCAGTGCCAGACCATCGCACTTGATAACTGCGGGATAGCTGTTCTGAGCCTTGATATATTCGATGGCCTTGTCAGCCTCGGTAAATGTCTCGTAGCCTGCTGTGGGGATGTTATACTTCTTCATCAGCGCCTTGGAGAACACCTTGCTGCCCTCAAGGATAGCGGCATTTGCACGGGGGCCGAATGTCTTGAAGCCCGCCTCGTTCAGCTTGTCCACCATGCCGAGAACAAGAGGATCATCGGGAGCAACAAAAACATAATCAGGCTGCAGCTTTTTTGCAAGCTCCAGCATACCGTCGATATCGGTAGCCTTTACAGGGAAGCATTCAGCGAGCTTGGAGATACCGCCGTTTCCGGGAGCTGCATACAGCTTATCCACCTTTGCGGACTTTGAAAGAGCAGTGATGATAGCATGCTCACGGCCTCCGCCGCCTACAACTAAAATATTCATAATTAAAAATTCCTTTCCGAAAATATGATACTCTTATATTTTAGCATAATTTGCGGTTTATTGCAATATCTCTTTGCAAATTCCGCAAGAAAAGATCGATATGCTTTATATCATGTCATAAAGCTCGGGGAAAAGCTCCAGACTGCGCTTTAGTATGCCTTTCATCATTGCGATGGCAGTGCCGTAATTCGTTACAGGAACGCCCGCGTCGGCGGCGCACTTCATGCGGTAGGATACCTCACGCTCGGTCAGCATACAGCCACCGCAGTGGATGATGAGCGAATATTCCGAAAGCTCCTCGGGGAACTGAGCGCCGCTTGTCCAGCTGAGCTGCAGCTCCTTGCCCGTGTATTCTTTCAGCCATGCAGGTATCTTTACTGTACCGATATCCTCACACTGGCGGTGATGGGAGCAGCCCTCGCATATCAGCACCTTGTCGCCGTCCTGCAGCTTATCAAGCATTGCTGCGCCCTGTACTGCCTGATCCAGAAAGCCCTTATAGCGAGCCATGATGATGGAAAAGGAAGTAAGCGGTATATCCGAGGGAGTATCCTTTGCTACACGTCCGAATGCCTGACTGTCCGTAATGACCATTTTCGGCTTTTGGGCAAGCGCAGCGAGAGTTTCGGGAAGCTCTGTGTCACGGCATACGCAGCACATAGCGCCTGTCTCGAGAATATCACGGATGGTCTGCTGCTGGGGGAGTATCAGTCTGCCTTTCGGTGCGGAGGCGTCTATCGGCACCACCAGCACTGCCATGTCGCCTGCGGTCAGTTTGTCGGAGATGAGCGGTCTTTCCTCGCCCTGCTTCACGAGGGAGGCTATGCGCTCTTTCAGCTGATGGATGTTGTAGCCGTTGGCTGCGCTCACGGCAATGGCGTTGTCGGGGAGCGTTTCAGGCATGTTGATATCTGCCTTGCTGAATGCTATTATGTAAGGAATGAGTTTCTCGCTGAAAAGCTGAATAAGCTCCTCCTCGTAGTGGGTTATTCCATCCTGTGCGGATACCACCAGCACTGCTATATCGGTTTTGTTGAGCGTGCGCAGGCTCCTTTTGACGCGTAGAGAGCCAAGCTCGCCCACATCATCGATGCCTGCAGTATCTATCATCATCACAGGGCCGAGCGGCAGCAGCTCCATAGCCTTATACACGGGATCCGTGGTGGTGCCTGCCACATCTGAGACGAGAGCGGTCTCCTGTGCTGTAACGGCATTCAGCAGGCTGGATTTTCCTGCGTTTCTTCTGCCGAAAAAGCCTATATGCAGGCGGTTTGCAGAGGGGGTTGAATTGAGTGACATTTTAGTTATTCCTTTCAGATCTTATGATAAGAGTATACACCATTTTGCGGCGCAGGTCAACTGCAAATCTTGCCAACCTCACTTTATTGCGGTATTATATAAGTATATTGTAAAATGGAGGTATTTCCATGAAAATGCGTGAAAGATTTGCTGCAGCAGCGCTTGCGGCTGTGATACTTATGACAGGCTGTGCGGAGGAGACAGCTCCTTCTGTGTCTGAGGACACACAGCCATCTCAGACATCCTCTGTAACAGCAGATGCAGGAACATCTGCAGCAGGCGGTGAAAGCACCACAACTGCCGCCACAGTCGGCACGGAGGGCAGTACGGCTGTGCCTGAGGAGATCAGCACTGCTCAGACCGAGAACACATCTGAGCCCACAGAAAGCAGCACAACCGCAGCTGTTTCCTCAGCTGCTGCCGATGCAACAACTGCTGCCACTACGGCTAAAACTACTACGGTTAAGACTACCGCCGCAACCGCTGCTACAGCGGCAAAGCCTCAGACAAAACCAGCCGAGGATACCACAGGTCTAACTGAAACGGGCAGAGGCTACGAGGGCAGAAAGGGAACAGGTGCGTTCAACTACGGTGAGGCTCTGCAGAAATCGCTGATGTTCTATGAGCTGCAGCGCTCGGGCGATCTTGACGAAGCCAACGACCGCACGAACTGGCGCGGAGATTCGGGCATGAAGGACGGCGCAGATGTGGGGCTTGACCTTACAGGCGGTCTGTATGATGCAGGAGATAACGTTAAATTCAATCTTCCCATGGCTTACACCGCATCGGTGTTGGCGTGGTCTGTCTATGAGGACAGGGATGCTTACGAGGAGAGCGGTCAGCTGGAATACGCCCTCGAAACGATAAAGTGGGTGAATGATTATCTCATAAAATGCCATCCCGAGGATGATGTGTATTACTATCAGGTAGGAGATGGTAATAAGGATCATGCGTGGTGGGGTGCTGCAGAGGTAATGCAGATGGATCGTCCTGCCTATAAAGTTACGGTGAACAGTCCCGGCTCTGCTGTTGTGGGAGAGGCTGCGGCGTCTCTTGCAGCGTGTGCGGTGGTGTTTGAGGACATCGATCCCGCTTATTCAAAGAAGTGCCTTACCCATGCGAAACAGCTGTATGATTTTGCCGAGCGCACCAAGAGCGACAGCGGCTACACTGCGGCAAATGGCTTTTACAATTCGTGGAGCGGTTTCTATGACGAGCTGGCATGGGCGGGCGTGTGGCTGTATCTCGCAACAGACAGCAAGAGCTACCTTGACAAGGCGGAGAAATATGTTCAGAACGCCTCCTGCGATTACAAATGGACGATGTGCTGGGATGATGTTTCCATCGGCGCCTGCACGATGCTTGCAAAGCTGACGGAAAAGCAGACCTACAAGGATAAGGTGGAGAAGAATCTTGACTGGTGGACTACAGGCACGGGCGGCGAGAGAGTCACCTACACACCCAAGGGTCTCGCATGGATAGATAACTGGGGAAGTCTGCGCTATGCCACCACCTCCGCATTCATAGCGGCGGTTTATTCCGACTGGGATGGCTGCCCGTCCTCTAAAAAAGATACCTATATAAAGTTCTATGAAAGTCAGATAAATTATGCTCTCGGCAGCAGCGGCAGAAGCTATGTGGTGGGTTTTGGCGAGAATCCTCCCGAGCATCCGCATCACCGCACCGCTCAGGGCAGCTGGGCAGATAATATGAACGAGCCGAATTACCATCGCCATACGCTTTATGGCGCACTGGTGGGAGGCCCGAATGCCTCTGACGGCTACACCGACACCGTTTCCGATTATAACTGCAACGAGGTAGCCTGTGACTATAATGCGGGCTTTACGGGTGTTCTTGCGAGGATGTATTCAAAGTATGGCGGACAGACTCTCGTGGATTTCGGCGCTGTCGAGGACAAGGGCGAGGAGCTTTACGTTGAGTTCCGCACCAATGCTCAGGGCAACGGCTTCACCGAGATAAAGGCGCTCATCTACAACAAGACCTCATGGCCTGCAAGGGTATGCGAGGATCTGGAACTGCGCTACTTCATGGATCTGAGCGAGCTTTACGATGCGGGCGGCAACGCAGGTCAACTTGCCGTTTCCACTAACTACAGCGAGGGTGGCAAGGCAGGCGGTATCTACTGCTGGAACGAGGATAAGCATATCTACTATGTTTCCATAGACTTCTCGGGCGCAAAGATATACCCGGGCGGTCAGAGCGCATATAAAAAGGAAGTGCAGTTCCGTATCGCATCCAACAGCGGCACATGGGATGCCTCCAACGATCCATCTTATAAGGAGCTTATCGGCACCAACGGCTCATCTGAGGTGCGTGCGGTGAATATGGCACTTTATGAGGG
>JAZKZL010000158.1:0-2810 GCA_045612645.1 Oscillospiraceae bacterium | reverse complement strand
GAACGACATGGCTACGATCCGACTTGATTCTATTGTTGAAATCGTTGGTAATTCATTGGAACATGCTCATTCAGACTGTTTAATAGACATTGATGTCACGGATGTGGAATATCAAAAGAAAGATGAAGCGGAAGATACGTTTTATTTTGGATTAAACGTTGTGGTTTTGAATTTCTCGGATACTATTTTCCCAAAGAAGATAAGAGCCAAATTGTTAAATGGTACATCTTTAAATGAGCGATATATTAAAGTAAAGGAAGCTGAGCAAAATCACTCTGCTTTTTATGATAATAATTATACGGAAGATGATTTTTACACGATAGCATCATTTCAGCATAAAATTTCAGGTAGTATTGGCAAAGAAGATAGTGGTGGTGTCGGATTAACAAGATTAATAAGGTCATTAGAAGAAAAATCTGACTGTAATTTATGTTATATGATGAGTCAACAACGAATACTATATTTCAAGAAAGAGTTTTTACAGTTTGATTCTGATTATTACATAGGTTTTAATAAAGAAAGTGACTTTTATTCACAAGTTCCTGATAAGTCAGTGCTGGACCGAAGTAATACATATTTTCCTGGAACTGCATATAATCTGAATTTTGCTATCAAGAAAAGCGAGGTTACAAATGCATAATAAAATAATATTAGTCTTTGACGATAACGTTATAGGTTTAGCTGGTTATGAGTATGGTCAGCAAGTTTATGAGGCACAGGTTGAAGGAAAGATAGATGTTCAACAAAAATTTCAAATTGAAATTCCATCAAACATCCGTTTTGTTGCGTCATCGTTTGTTCAGGGCTTTTTTTCTCGAATTGTAGGTGAAATCGGCTTTTCTTTAACCGAAGAAAGAGCAGAAATTATTTGCGATAATTCTAATATACAAAAAAGATTTCTTAGCAAATTGATATAAGGCAGGGATATATATGGAAACGACAATCACTGATATGCAAACGACAATTGCAGATATGCAAATAACGATTACGGAAATTACGGGGTTGCTATCACTAGTAGTAGCTATCCTAGCAGTAGGATGGTCTATTGTGACTACGATTATTAATTATAAGCAGAACAATAAACTGTCTACACTTAATATGCAATCAAGGTATTATGAAAAAATTTTTGACGATTATTTGATAACATATATCCCGGAGTCTAGAGAATATATAAATTATACCCATGATCAATTAACAGATGCAGATAAAATGAATGAAACTCTTGATCAGATGAAAAAAGATGCTAAGTTTTTTAAATATCAAAATGAAGAGTTTTTTGATGAATTAACTAAAGCAATTGATGCGTTGCAGAAAGATTTGGCTTACTATAGTAACACTCCGGAAAAAGATCGAGATAAACAATACAATAACATGAATGAAATTAAAACAAAAACTAGTGCAATATACAAGATAATTTTCAAGTATTGCAATGATAAAGATTAATTTATTGTTTATGATAGGGTTGTCATATGTAATTCCTCCACTGCAAAGATTGTGGGGGAATTGCTTTTGTGTAGCCGTTTTAGGTGAATAATTCGTGTTGCATTTCGTGTTGCATGACTGCCCGAAAGTTACATTTTGTTCATAAAGTCATCGGCAAGGTGAACGAAATTTCAGTTTCTTTCAAATAAAGCAAAACCGCACCGTTAAGCCATTTGTGGCAACAGTGCGGTTCTTACTATGATTTTGCTTTGGAGCTGGGAATGGGACTCGAACCCACGACCTACGCATTACGAATGCGTTGCTCTACCAACTGAGCTATACCAGCGAAAAAACTGCTTGCAAAAATATGCATGATATGCTATACTTTATATGTATGACATATCGGCATACAACATGAATATTATAATCGCAAAATGCGATTTTGTCAAGTGGTAAAAAGGGGATTTTGCAAAATGGGAAGAAAAATCATACGGGGAGCAGGTATTGCGGTTTGCGTTCTGCTGTTTCTGCTTTGCGTATTTATGTTGATAATATCTGCCGCTTGCGGCTCGGATGGAGTTGTCGGAGCTTTCGGCTATAATCTTTACGTGTGCGAGGAATCGGCGTTTGAGGGTCTAACTTCGGGTTCTGCTGTTGTGGCGGAGCGCTGCGAGCCGTATGACCTCGATAAGGGTATGCTCGTAATGTATTCCATACCTGCCGAAGAGGGCGAGAAGCCTTTGACGGCACTGGGCTATACCGAGACCGTTACCCATAAGGACGGCGTTTATTCCATCGCCGTATCAGATGCAGAGAATAACATGACTCTTATCAGTCAGGGTGACCTTATCGGCAGGGCAGGCTGGAGCAGTCCTGCACTCGGCAAGCTGATAAGCTTTTCGCTGACTCCCTGGGGCGTGCTGGTGATGGCTGTGCTGCCGTGCGTTGTTCTTATAATATACAGCGTGATAAAGGGCGTTGTGGACGCTCAGCCGCTGCCTGAGGTGGCACCTCAGTACAAGAACACCGAGACTGAGGAGCCAAAGCCGCAATCGGGCATCAGCGTGAAGTCTGACGGCAATGCGGAATACAGCCGCTCTTCAGGCAGAAAAGCGCCGACTACCGCAGACGGAGTTCTGTTTACATACGGCACAAAGAACGGCAAATCCCCTGCTGTAATGAAGTCTGATGTTCCAGCGGCAAAGCCTGCGAATGCTGCGACGAAGCCTGCTGCAAAGGCCGTTCCCACCGTAGGCGACAAGCCTGCAAATTCGGGCGGAGTTCCTTCCTCTGTGGCGGCGAGAAAATATATCGACAGCGCTACCGCTGCACATCCCCCTAAGAGCGCACCTGCAAAGTCCGTTGCAGAGGAGAAAAAACCTGTTGCC
>JAZKZL010000157.1:0-2044 GCA_045612645.1 Oscillospiraceae bacterium | reverse complement strand
AAGTGGTCATAACGAGGCGGTCTTGAAAACCGTTTGGGGGCAACCCCACAAGGGTTCGAATCCCTTCCTCTCCGCCAAATGCGCCCCTGCTCAATGCAGGGGCATTTTTATTTAATGAATATTGAATAGTGAATAATTCGGTTCGGCTCCGCCGCTGATATTAAAATGTGATCCATAAAAAAACATCCCGCTTCGCTTGAAACGGGATGCTTTGCTATTTTAAAGGATCATCTGTTGTTGATAAGCTTTGTCAGCTCAACGGGGTCAACGATCTGATCGCCCTTGTAAACTCTCATGTTACCGGAAGCGATCTCATCGATGAGGATAACCTCACCGTTGTTGTAGCCGAACTCAAACTTGATATCCCACAGTGTGAGACCGATGGACTTCAGATCATCAGCAACGATCTGTGTGATCTTCAGTGTCTGAGCCTTCATGCTCTCGAACATCTCGGGAGTCATAACGCCGAGAACTGCAAGACCCTCGCTTGTTACCAGGGGATCGCCCTTCTCATCGTTCTTGAAGGTGCACTCAACATAGCCGCCCTCGATAACTGTGCCGTCCTTGATATATTCGCCGTATCTGCGGATGAAGCTGCCTGTTGCAACGTGGCGGCAGATTACCTCAAGACCGTGACCGAATACTGTAGCAGGGAGAACCTCCATTGTAGCGTTCTCGATGTCAGCGCTTACATAGTGAGTCTTGATGCCTGCCTTCTTGAGCATCTCGAAGTAGTAAACGGAAGTCTGCAGGTTAGCCTTGCCGATGCCGTCGATAGTGAGACCTACTGTGTTCTCACCGGGATCGAATACGCCGTCCTTGCCTGTGCAGTCGTCCTTGAACTTCAGCATAACGTTGCCGTTGTCGAGCTTGTATACGTCCTTGGTCTTGCCGGTGTAGAGTTTTTCCATAGTGATTCTCCTTTGTTTTGTTTTGGATTATTGTCCTATTAAATTTTAATACGGATAACGCTGTTTGTCAAGATATTTTTTGCAATTTTTTTGAACATTCATCATTATAACAAAAATTGTTATCTGCGATTGAAAAATTTTGGAACAGTGGGCTGTGAAAGGGTTATTTCTATTGACTTTATCGTAATGATATGTTAAAATAAAATTAACTATATTTAACCTAAAAGGAGCGATATCCATGCTGACATATCTCTGCCGCTGCTGCGCGGCACCGCTGGAAATAAAACAAGGTGCCACAGTCTGCCGATGCTCATACTGCGATGTGCTGCAGACCCTGCCGAGGCTCGACCACGATGAAAAGGCAGAGCTGTGGGAGCGCGCGGATTCTCTGCGCCGCAGTGCGGAGTATGACAGGGCGCATGCTCTCTATCAGCAGCTTGCAGAGCTTGACAGCGCCGATCCCGATGCCTACTGGTGCATGACACTGTGCCGCTACGGCGTGGAGTATGTGGAGGAGCAGGGCAGCCGCAGGCGTATTCCTACGCTTAACCGCATCCAGTACGCTCCCGTCATTGACGATGAGGATTACCGCCGTGCCACACGCCTTGCGGATAACGATCAGCGCAGGCTGTATATGGAGGAGGCAATGCGCCTTGAGGAGCTTCGTCGTGCAACCATAGAGGTCTCCATGACAGAGCAGCCATACGATATTTTCATCTGCTATAAGGAAACGGACAGTAAGGGCAGGCGCACGGAGGATTCTGTCATTGCAGGTCAGCTTTACCGTGCCTTCTCCGCCGAGGGATGGAGAGTGTTCTTCGCCCGTGTTTCGCTGGAGGAAAAGGCAGGCACAGTGTTCGAGCCGTACATCTTCGCAGCGCTCAATTCCGCACGCATGATGTTCGCTGTAGGCACAGTGCCTGAGAATTTCAATGCCGTGTGGGTGCGCAATGAGTGGAGCAGATATCTTTACCGCCTTTCCGAAAAGGGCTGCGGAGAGCTTGTGGTGCTCTATAAAAATATGCTGCCCGAGCATCTTCCCGAGGAATTTGCGCATCTTCAGCGCTATGATATGTCTGCCCCCGATGTGATGGAGGACCTGCTGCGCGGTGCGAGAAAGGTGCTTTCCGCAG
>JAZKZL010000156.1:0-1637 GCA_045612645.1 Oscillospiraceae bacterium | reverse complement strand
AGGCTTGCCAGAACGTCGCTGATAAGACCTATACCGACCGCATCATAGGCAGGTACGCCCAGAAAGGTCATGAGCATTGGTCCTATAACTGCGGCGGCGCTCATGCCCGCAAAGCCTGTTCCGATGCCTGCTCCCGCACCTGCAATAAAGCACACAAGTATTTTTATCAATATATCGTTCATAATGTTGCTCCGAACTTTTTTATAAGTTTATTTTACCATATACGCATCAGAAATTCAATACCATAAAGGAAAAGCCGCACTCGTTTTCGGGTACGGCTTGATATATAGTGTTATGCAAATTGGAATATTAATTACTTCTTATACGGTTTATAATGTGGATTTTCAGAATTATTTTTCCAAAATGTCTCTATACCGTATTCTCTAATTTGTTGATTTCCTTCCAGCCACTGCCTGTATACTATTTCTTCAAACAATCCCTGCGTTTTTTTACATGGGAACTCATTGCACTCTCCACAAAAATCAACCCCATGATTCTTTGTACATTCAAGCAAAAAACACCCTTCGATACTGCAACCATTATGCTCTGTGCTACGGCAGCCTGAACAAGGAGCGCCCCCATATATGCTAAGTACTCCCTCAAAGTTGTTATAGCTTTCTACAGCATCGGGCATATGTACCTCATAAAATTCTTTTATGCCCTCTAAATATTTTAATAATGTTTTAGCCGACGCACAAATTACACCATCATTATATGCCGAACAAGTCTGGCACATTAAAGAACATGGCGCAACCCTTTTAACAATTTCACTTTTTTCCATTTTTGCACTTCTCCACTAAATACTTATTATATTGGTAAGTTTATTTTACCACATCTTTCTCAAAAACTCAATACCGCAAAGGAAAGCCGCACTCATTTTCACGAATGCGGCTCAGATGTTATCCGTACATATCCTTTAGCTTCAATATGTTTTCTTCGATCCTTTTGATTATGCTTATGAATTCCTCGTCCGACTTTCCTGTGGGGTCATCCAGCTCCCAGTTATCGTCAAAGGCTCTGCCGATAAAGGGACAGCCTACATTGCACCCCATAGAGATAGCGATATCGGGCTTCGGGATATCTGTTATGGTTTTGGAGTACTGCGTCTGCTCCATATCTATACCATACAGCTCTTTCATGAGCCTTACCGCATCCTGATTTATCTGCGGCTTTGTTTCTGTTCCTGCGGAGTATGACTCAAAAACATCGGGCGCAAGGTGCTTTCCGAGCGCTTCTGCGATCTGACTGCGGCAGGAGTTATGTACGCAGATAAACGCTATCTTTTTCTTTGGTTTACTGTAAAACGGACACTCCTCCAGCCTGCATTGATTATTCATGTGCGAGCGTGAGCAGGTAACCTGTCCAAGCTTCATTTTTACGCCCAGATTCTCCTCGGTGAATCTGACCGCTTCAATGATAGCGAGGTAAGAATCTCTTTTACAGCAACGAGGACCGCCGTTCTTTCCTATGGCGTCCAGTGCTCTCGCAGTCATCTGATTGGAAAGTCCCCAAGCCTCTCCTGCAAGCGGCGTTGCCTTCAATGCAACAGAAACATACATACCCGTGCTGACACCTGCTCCGCAAGCGCCCCAGAAGCCGCAGGCTCCGCCCGGGACCTGCTTTCCTCTCCTTTGCAT
>JAZKZL010000155.1:0-1463 GCA_045612645.1 Oscillospiraceae bacterium | reverse complement strand
GCTACTCTTACGATAGCTGACGGCTTCAGAGAGAACGCAAAGCAGCAGCTTACAGAGCTTATCCGTCAGAATTACAATCACCCCTCGATAATCGTGTGGGGTATATCAAACGAGCTGTATCAGATGAACGATGAGATATACAGGCTGTGGACGGAGCTGAGCGACCTTGCACGAAAAGAGGACAGCACAAGGCTGATTACCCTTGCGGATAATCAGTTCTGGGGACAGTTCCTTGATATGCCTGTGGATGTGGTGGGATATAACCGCTATTTCGGCTGGTATAAGGACGCAGGCCCTGCGGAGAGCTTCGGCGCTTGGCTTGACAAGCAGCACACCGAAAAGGCTCACCATCCGATATGCGTGTCGGAATACGGCGGTGGCGGTGCTATCTCGCAGCACAAGGATAACATCGACTGGGAGAACGAGATAGACCCCTGGGGCGAGCGCCACTACGAAAACTATCAGTCTGCCATGCACGAGCGTATCTGGGCTCAGTTTGCGGCAAGGCAGTACCTCTGGGGCAAGTATATCTGGTGTATGTTCGATTTTGCCTCTGACGGCAGGGAGGAGGGCGACACCAAGGGACAGAACGACAAGGGACTGGTGACCCGAGAGCGCATCCCGAAGGACGCATATTATTTCTACAAGTCGGTATGGAACAGCGAGCCTATGGTGTGGCTTACAGACAAGCGTTTCAGCGGGCGCAGCCGCCTTGTTCCCGAGGTGAAGGCATATTCCAACGCAGAGCGTGCCGAGCTTTTTGTTAACGGCGTCAGCATGGGTAACGGAGCACATGAAGCGGCTCTTCCGACAGTATTTGTATGGAAGAATATTGCTCTTGGAGCAGGAGATAACAGCGTAATTGTGCGGGCGTATTTCAGCGATGGCAAGATCATGGAGGACTGCGTGGAGTGGTCGGCTGAGTAAGAAATAAATATATCGGCGGAGTGAAATATCTCTGCCGATTCTTTATATCCTTTATCAATTGAAGCTTACTGTAACATTCTTCGACGTCATTTAATGTTCTTCGACAATAAATAACAATTAGCAATAGTTACGCTGAGGAAACATCGATTGAACACGACAGAACGCTAAAATTCCGCGTAACCAGGCGGTTTGTGCAGTATAAGTATCCGTGCGACACTGAGCTTGCAGGGGAGAGCCTCGCTGAAATTGCGCAACTTCCACTTAATCTGCAGCTCAGGTACCACCGTCTGCGTGCGAAGATGACGATAGACGAGGCAGCATATCTGGCCCACATCGACCGCTGCACGCTGATGAACTATGAGCAAGGGAGGACTAAGCGGATGAAGCAACGGACTGTCGAGCGACTGAAAATCTATAAATAGAACACGGGAGCAGATATAGGCTGTTCCCGTGTTCTATGTTAATTATCTTGACTATTTTTTATATAGATGATATAATGTAATAAAGTTTGGATGTTGAATTAAAACCTGCCTGAT
>JAZKZL010000154.1:0-2121 GCA_045612645.1 Oscillospiraceae bacterium | reverse complement strand
CAGACACGATAAACCTATACTGAAAAATCGCCGCACAGCGAAGCGGTGTGCGGAACCAAAGGGATAGGGGTCACAGTGGTAAACCGTAGGTTTGACCCCTTCTTTGCGGCTACATCTCGTCTAAACGGCGGCAAAGCCATACCGCAAAGGGCGTGATAAATCGGAATTTGTAAAGGCTTCCCCTCACGGAGAAGCCTTTTCCGTCAAATCCTGATTTACCCCTGTTCCCCGACGTATTTCCGTATCACCTCGGAGAACTGCTTGCCAAAACGCTCTGCCTTGATGCTGCCTATGCCGCTTACCTGCATGAATTCCGCAGTGGTGAGCGGCTTTTTTATGCTCATGTCACGCAGCGTTGCATCCGAAAATATCACATACGCGGGCACTCCGAGAGTTGCCGCTGTCTTTTTACGCAGCTCTCTCAGGCGCTCCATAAGAGCGCTGTCCTCCTCGCCCGATGCGGCAGGCTTCTTTGCAGGAGCTGCAACACCCTCTGCTGTCTGCACCTTCGGACGCTTCATCAGCAGCGTTCTGCGCAATTTGATGAACTCGTCAGCCTTTTCGGTAAGCGTAAGCGGCTCGCCCTCAATATAGGAAAGCTCGGTGAGATGCTCCGTTACGGCCAGTATCTCCTCACGGGGGATATCTTGCATTATTCCGTAGGTGGAGAGAGCCTTGCATGCCTCCGAAACAGTACGTTCGCCCCGCAGTATATCTGCAACAAGCGCCTTATCTCCCCCGATCCCATGCTGTTTCATGCGGAATACGCAGGAAAGTATCTTCTGCGCAGCCACCGTCACGTCAACGGTATCATAATCGCTGTTGCAGCTGCCGCAGTTGCCGCAGAACGAGCCAGCGCTCTCTCCGAAATAGCGCAGCATAAAGGCGCGCAGACAATGGTTCGTGGTGGAGTAGAATGTCATCTGCTTCAGGCGCTCCTTGTCGCGCTCCATAAGCTGCTCCGCAAGCTCAGGAGAGATATCTGCCTCTGCCTTGCCGTTTTCAATGAGATATGTATTGGTGCGCACATCCATGCCGCTGTAAAGCAGGATACAGCGAGCCGCAGAACCGTCACGGCCTGCTCTTCCCGCCTCCTGATAATAGCTTTCGATATCCTTAGGCATATTATAATGCACCACCAGCGACACATCGGATTTATCTATCCCCATGCCGAATGCATTGGTGGCAACCACCACCCTCGCCCTGTCGTAGATGAACGCCTCCTGCGCCGCCGCCCTTTCCTCGGGAGCCATGCCCGCGTGATATTTCACCGCCTCTATTCGATTGAGATTCAGCATGGCACAAACGGAATCCACCGTCTTTCTCGTGGAGCAATAAACGATGGCACTGCGGTCTCCCGCCTCACGCAGAATGGAGAGCAGCTCCGCCTCCTTCTGATTATTTGAGCGCTTTCTCACCTCGAAATAGAGATTTTCCCTGTCAAAGCCTGTGGTTATTCTTAATGGGTCACGCAGACCCAGTATATCCTCTATATCACGCTTTACGGCTGACGTTGCTGTTGCGGTGAATGCCGCCACAACAGGTCGTTTCGGGAGCCTTGAAACGAACTCCGCAATTCTGAGATAGCTGGGGCGGAAATCCTGTCCCCACTGTGAAACGCAGTGGCTCTCATCCACCGCCACAAGCGGGATATCGATACTGCCACAGAGAGCGATAAACTCCTCCACGGGCAGCCTTTCGGGGGCAACATAGAGTATCTTGCAGCTGCCCGAGCGCACATATTCAAGCTGAGCATAATACTCATGCGCCGTGAGTGAGCTGTTTATATATGCTGATGGAACTCCCGACTGCCTAAGCGCCTCCACCTGATCCTTCATCAGTGATATCAGCGGCGAAATGACAATTGCAGTACCCTCCATAAGCAGCGCAGGTATCTGATAGCACATGGATTTTCCCGCACCCGTGGGCATGACGCCGAGGCAATCCCTGCCGCTGAGGATGCTGTCTATCATCTGCTCCTGACCCTCTCTGAAGCTGTCGTGACCGAAGTATTTCTTCAGAGCCTCAAGCTTGTCCATAATATCAACATCCTTCCGTTAAATCCTTATCCGCTGCCAACGGACGCGGCAAGCCGCATCCCTACAAGCTGTGCTTTTTGTA
>JAZKZL010000153.1:0-8608 GCA_045612645.1 Oscillospiraceae bacterium | reverse complement strand
TCTTAAAGAGGACGATTACCTTAAGTATTCTCATACACACGAAATAATAGAATCTTATATAAAATCACTATTGTTTGATAAGACTTTTCTTTTTGTAGGATATTCTCTTAATGACAATAATTTAAAACTTATAATGAGTTACATAGACAATTATGTCAAGAATAATAAGATCAACAATAGAAATAACCACTATCTAGTAGTAGATAACCCCAGTAATAAGGAGCGAGAAATCAGATACTGGAAAAACAAGGGCGTAGAATTAGTAGATTTAAATGAAATAAGTGATATTATGAAACAAAACGCAGTCTGCGATAGTATTATTAACGAAACCGGCAAAAGATTATTTACATTTTTAAAGTATATACAGGATCAAACATTATCATTTTGCGGTGATAAAACAGTGTTACTAAAAGAGCGATTAGCTAATGCTGAAGCTCTCCTTAATATTTTTAAATATGTGAGCTATACAACTATTTTGCAGATATGCAATTTTACTAATCCAGTAAACAAATTAAGCTGTTGCTTAAACTTCGACAAAGTAAGCGATTATAAATCTTTATTATCGATCTTTGAAGAAGAGAGTGATGAAACCAAAGCAATTAAACGCCTGTTTATAAATGCAGGTATTTCCACTATACAATGTTACGATGTTCGTACATATAAATATCTGAGATACGACTTGGATGGAAAACCCGATGATGTTGACGAACTATTTGAGATGTCAATTATGAATCAATATGACAAGATCATTCAAATACTAGATGATTGTCCAGATGATTCCAGAAAAGCATACTATTATTCGTTGATATTTAGGACTAACGAATGCAAATGTAATGATACTTTAACAGCAATCAAAAAACAAATTGACGCTTTATGTTTCCAAGAACTATCTGAAACAGACATTTACAAGATAATTGTCTATCATTATAATTATAGGTGTTTACAATTGTTGCGTTTTATCAAACCGAATACAAAAGAGTGGCATAAAATGGTTAAAATGATTGATAACTCAAAAAATCAAAATAAAGCTTATGAATACTTTTCAAAAATATTAAAAAGCAACGATGAAACTATAAATCAGCTAAATAACCTATTGCAGAGACATGAAGATTATTATATGAAAAAGGCAACAATCTCGATATGCGGCGGTACTATCTATGGTAAATTATTAGATTTACAATGTGTAGTATATGATTATTATCTTTTCTATAAAAAGAATTACCTTATGCTTGATTGGTTTAAAGAAGTTTCAGAGATGTGTGAGCCATATATTAAAGCTATACTATGCACCTATTATCCTGATGAATATCAATTCAGGAGAGATAGTTTCTTTCACTCCACTTCAGTTGAACCTTACCCATTATCCCTTATTGATATAGATATGATTGTAAAACACACAAATCTAAAGGATTTCAACGAATGGTTAAACCATTATAAAGTATCAGAAATTACTCTTGATCATAATATTGACATCGCTGAACTATTTGATAATTTCTGCCAATCCACCAAAACCTTCTATGATATATATCTAGATGAACATATTATGGTTTTTAGCCGATTGCTCTCAATCATTAAGATGACATCAGAGCAAAAGGGGCGTATTATAAATGCTTTTATAGAATTAGCGACCAGAAACGGAGAGGTCATAATAAACATACTTCGCTATAACATAAAGTCTATATGGTTTTTTGTACAGAAGCATTATGATCAAGACCAAATACAATTAAAATCTCTATTAAAATTACTTATTAATGAAGCTTTACTAATTGATCCTTATAATGGACAAGCGGAATGTATAAAATTGATAGATAAGTTGTCGTCATTTGCTGATGATGAAATCTATTCACTCTGCTGTGATATGGTTCAAAACGCTAATGACATACGTACAAAATGTTACCTCGTCTATGTATGTAGGAATATTCTTCTTAAAAACGGTGACTTTGATTGGAAGAGTTGGATCAAAGATAATATCGTATATAACTCCACACGAGAAGTATATACATATTTAATCAACGACATTATTCAATTTGATGATACGGTAAAAACATTTTATGATAACCAATTAATTCGATATAAGAACAATAAGATAAATGGGGTGTATACTAATCCTGATCATTTCCAAGAAACATTAGATCAGCTTATCATATTATTGCTAACACAACATATTTCTAATATAGAAGATCTTGGTTTTTTACAGCAATATACAGACGATTCGGATTATTTGTTCTTTATATTTAAACCAGATTCATTTGATTACAGTAAGATTACAACTGCAGATTATATGTGGTGCAATATAATTAACGATGATAGGTTTAGGGATAGAATAGTTAATCACAAGTCAGAATTCTGGACTGAAAATGACAAAAAAAGAATAGAGTTAGGATTTGGTGATGCTCACGAAAATCGTGTTGTATACAAATATCTAATTGATTAACAATCATCCCATAAACAGGCAAAAACGGCATTGCAAATCAGCAATGCCGTTTTCCCGTATATAGCTATAAGAGTATCACGCATACAACTCCCCAGCCGTATCCTTATAATACTCCGCCTGAGCCGTCCAGAGTTCTTTGTACACTCCACCCTTGCCGAGCAGCTCATCGTGTGAGCCACGCTCCGCAATTCGTCCGTTTTCCATAACGGTTATCTCATCGCAGAAACGGCAGCTTGACAGTCGGTGTGAAATGTAGATTGCTGTTCTTGTGCCGACTATGCCGTTGAATTTCGTGTAAATATCGTGTTCGGAGATAGGGTCAAGTGCCGCTGTCGGCTCGTCAAGTACAATAAATGGTGAGCCTTTGTAAATTGCTCTTGCAAGACACAGCTTCTGCATTTCGCCGCCCGAAATCTCTACACCCTTATCGTCAAAATCCTTGTAAAGACAGGTTTCTATGCCGTTTTCCATTGTGTCAAGCCGTTCTGAAAGTCCCGCTCTGCGCACACAGCTTTCAACACGCTCTGCGTCATATTCCGTATCCGCCGCAACATTCTCTGCAAGGCTGAAAGAAAACAGCTTGCTGTCCTGAAAGACAACCGAAAACAGTGCCATATATTCCTCGTACTTGTATTTCTTGATGTCGATGCCGTTGAGAGTAATTTCGCCCTCGGTAGGGTCATAAAGCCTTGTGAGCAGTTTTACAAGGGTAGATTTTCCGCAGCCGTTCTTGCCTACAAGAGCCATTTTTTCACCGATTCGCCATTTAAGATTTACATCCTTCAGTGCATAATCCTCACTGTCGGGGTATTTGAAATAAACGTGCCTGAACTCAAATTCGTACTCGTTATCGTCACGCTTTTCGGTAGGGATTGTACCTTTGTATTTTTCGTCAGGGATATCAAGAAAATCGAAAAGCTGCTGCCACATTGTTGCCCTTGAAAGTAAGCTTGTAATATTATCGCTGACATAAAGAACGGAATTGTGGATCCTTGCAAAATACATAACAAATGCTACGACCTCGCCTGCTGTCATCATTCCGCTTGAGGCACGGAAGATAGCAAATCCGTAAAGCATAAGAGTTACAGCTAATTCAAGAAGATCAAATGCACGACCTAAGATCATAACCTTTCCGAAGCCTTTTTTCCAGATGCTTGTAATAGTATTCTGAGCTTTTCTGTATTTTTCTTCAATAAGCTTTTGTTCTGCATAAAGACGGATATTCTTACCGTTGCGGTAATTATAAATCGTATGCTGACGGAAAAAATAACGCTCACGTTCAGCCTGTGCTATATCTGTATTGGTGTGAAGCTCGTTCATATATTTTTCCGATTTCGGAATAAGTATTGTCGATTGCAGAAAAATTGAAATGCCGCATATTACGAATACCACCGCTGTACCCCAGCCCGAAAGCATAAAGCTTTTAAAATCGGTTATCTCTCCCGATGATGCGAAAAGAACAGGTGCCGCCAGCACAAATGCAACTATTATTTCAAGTGTACTTTGCACAGCATAAGAGGATAAACTGATCAGCGATGGCAGACCGATATTCGTGTTGTAAATATAGGTCCTTGCTTTATCCAGCTTGTTGAGAGTATCTATATCCTCAACCTTTGCATAGTCCATATCAAGAGCCTTTTTCCAGATAAAACGTTCAACATTTCTGAAATATCTCATATCGTGAGCATTAAAAGTGCTGTTATTGATATGCTGAATAATATAAATGAGCAGCTCAACACCGCAGACTATCGCCGCCGCTGTGATCAGATACGAAACAGGCTTTCCGCCCGTCACTCCGTCTATTACAAGAGAAGCCAGAAATATACCCGAAAATGTCTGTATTACGCCCGGAAGCTGATTTATCATGCTTATGCGGAATGCGCCTTTATCCGCTTTTTCAATCAGCTTTGCACTGCGAATGATTATTTTGACTTTTTCTTTAAAGGTCATACTGCCGCCTCCTCGTCATTGTAGTAACTGCTTTGGAGCGTATAAAGCTCTGCATATTTGCCGTTTTGCTTCATAAGCTCTGCGTGAGTTCCGCATTCGGCAATACCGCCGTTTTCTATCAGAATAATGCGGTCACAGAAGCGTGTTGAGGCAAGCCTGTGCGAAATAAACAGGCTTGACCTTGCTTTTGAAAATTCAATGTAGTTCATATACATCTGCTGTTCGGAAATAGCGTCAAGCGCTGCTGTCGGCTCGTCGAGAAGCAATATCGGCGCACCCTTATAAAGTGCCTTTGCAAGTGCAAGTTTCTGCTTTTCGCCGCCCGAAAGGTCTGTTGAGGTCTGATAAACGGAGCGCACAAGAGGCGTTTTCTCCTGTTCGGGGAGTGACATTATCTTTTCATAAACCCCTGATTTTTTCAGACAGTCCGTAAGCCTTTCCTTATCAGTATGCTCGACAGTCTGACCTGTAACATTTTCCTCAACACTGGTAGCAAGGACGGAAACGTCCTGAAATACTGCCGAAAACAGCTTGAAATATTCCTCGCGGTTGTATTCTTTGATGTTAGTTCCGTTCAGCAGAATTTCTCCCTCGGTAGGGTCGTAAAGTCCGCACATCAGCTTGACGATTGTGGTCTTACCTGCTCCGTTAAGTCCTACAAGGGCAAGCTTTTCACCCTTATGGAGTGTAAAGGAAAGGTCTTTTAAGGTAGGCTTTTCCGCACCGCCGTAGGTGTAGGTCACATTCCTGAACTCTATTTCACATTCGCCATTTGGTAAAGGCTTACCCTCGCCACGGTTGGTGCAGTCCTCGGTTTCGAGATACTCGCGGTAGTTGTTGATGTTGCCCGAGAGCCACTGATACCCAGACATATTGTCACACCATTCGCTTGCGGCTTCTTTGAGTCTGAAAATAGAGTTAAAGTACAACACAAAATCGCCTGCGCCGATGCCTCCGTTTGCCACAAGATAGATCAGATAACCGTAAGCACCAAAATTGCCGATAAAGTTCACGATAGCTTTCAGCATATTGTGGCGGAAGCTCCAGGCGTCCAGCTGCCTGATCCAGCCCATTCTGTAACCGAGAGTGCGTGAAAACACCTTTTCAAGCCACTCCTGCATACCGAAAATACGGATATCCTTTGCATTGGCAAAATCACTGCTTACATTTTTGACATAATCAAGCTGACGCTGATATATCTGCCAGTTATCCTGCATATTCCAAACCCAGTTCATCTTGTGCCGTTCGATACAGAAGCTTGCAACCGCAGGAAGAACAACTATCGGCAAGAGCCTGATATCAAGAGTTGTCAGAAGTGCCGAATATGTAAAAAATTCAAGAGTATGCCTTATCGTACCGCGAACATTCAAGCACACATTAAGTCCGAGAACCTCAAGACCGTCACGAGCTTTGTTGAGCCTGTCACCGATCTTTGGCTTTTCGTTGTTTTCGTAATCGGTAGTCATATTCTTGCGTATTATCTTTAATGCAAAATTATTATACAGTACATTGAAACCGATAAAGCCCTGATAATTGCCCGCCATGTTGTTTAGCATACGGCAAAGCATACCCCCGATAATAAGCGCAAGACAGATGATAAGCAGCTTTGTGTTACCCAGTCCCTCTGCAGCAAGTTCAACAATATACTTATCCGTAAATGTCAAACAAAGTCGGTTGATATACAAGCCAAGCGCAAATACCAGACTGGTAACGATCATCATCTTGTCGATCATACATATTTCACGGAGAATGTATATCATATTCTGCCACACATTGTATTTGCGGCTTTTTATCTCCGCGCGGTAGTTTTTCTTGTTTTCCCGCCGTTTGGCTTTGTCGTATTTCGTTACTTTTATCATAATCTCACCTCGCTTTAAGCATAACATAAAAACGACCGTTCGTGTTGATTTCGGAACGAACGGTCAATATACGGAACGAATGGTAAATCAAGCGGTCTTTAACGGTATCATTATCTCGGTAGCAAATATGCCCTCCTCATTCTGCCGATTGACATATCCGCCATATTTCTTGGCAACCCTGTCAATTCTGAACAGACCGTAGCCGTGTAGCTTCGTCGAAGACGATGCGTCCTCCTTTGTGGAAAGGTAAGAGCCTTTTTCCTTGCGAACTTTGCCCGCAGAGTTCTGCACCGAAAGATAAAGCTGTCCTTTCAGCTTGCCGATATATACACGCATAAAGCGTTCTTCTTCGGGGAGCGTACCGCAGGCTTCAACCGCATTATCGAGCATATTTCCAAGCACCGAGCAAAGTTCCACATCGCTCATAGGGAGCATTTCGGGGACATTTGCCTTGACATTGAGCTGGACATTCATCTTTTCTGCAATATTCAGCTTACTGTTTAAGATAGCGTCAGCCATAACATTACCCGTTTTGATTACGGTGTCAACGGTATCGAGGTCATCTGCAAGCTCGTTAAGGTAGTCGGAAAGTCCGTCATAATTCTCCTGCGAAAGCTGTATCTTCATATTGTTGATGTGGTTGCGGTAATCGTGCCGCCAGCCACGAACCTGACGGTACATATTCTGGATTTCTCGTACTTGTTTTTCAATAAGCTCACTCTGAAAGCGCTCAATACGGCGGTCTATCATATTGTAAAGGGTGCGGCGGAGCAGGAAGAATCCTACAACACAAAGTGCTGAAAATAAGATTACCGCACCTATTATGAATGCTATTTTCATACTAGTCCTCCGTTATTATTCTCCAAAGCAGCTTTTCAGCAATTATATATGTGCAGTTTGCAGCGTTAGGTGAAATCAGCTTTTCTTCTATATAATTTGTAGGATTAAAGTTTTCATAGTCTGCCCATACAATAAGTTTATCATCACGAGTCTTGCCCAATAAATCAGTATGAAAGCTAAGATATGCGCCAAAAATATCACAGAAATAATTATCCTGCCAGCCAACAATACTGCATTTCCTTACACCTATAAAGTGCAATTCAATCGGGTTGTTCCACTGACTATGTAGTACCATTTCAACACTATGCTCAAGCAATTCGCCATTTGCCATACCACCATTATCATCAACATATGCTCCGCTATGATAATTGACAGATACAATACAGCTATCGTGAAAACCACCATACTCGTTCATTATACTTTCAATATCATTTTCATTTTTAATCTCGTTCCACATAATTACCTCGCATAAAAGTTGATAAACTTTTCATTTACCTCTTTATATAATCGCCTTGAAAGCTGAATGCTGTCACCATTATCAAGCACGATATCCGTCTTTCCTATGCTCCTCACATATCGCAGATTTACAACATACGAACGATGACAGGAAATAAAATCCGGACCGAGGTTACTACTCAAATTACCGATACCTGTTTCACATATCAGCACCTGCTCTTTGGAGTGAATGTGGGTTTTCTTACCCACAGCCTCACAGTACATTATCATATCGGGTGAAATGTGCAGGGTTTTATCCTCACACTTGATCGTAATTTCATTTTCGGGAGTGTGACGCTTTATGTAACGGTCAAGAACAGCGAACAGCTTCTGCTTGTCCACAGGCTTCAAAAGATAGTGCAAAGCCTCGACCTCGTAGCCGTCATTCATATAATCAGAATAGCCTGTTATGAACACGATAGGGAGCATATCGCCATCAGAGCGCAGCCTCTTTGCCAATTCCATACCATTAAGCTTTTTCATCTCAATATCAAGCAAGAGTAAGTCGCAAATCTTGTCGGGATAGCTGAAAAGAAAACTCTCTGCACTTATGTATTCATCTATGGTCAGAGCAAAAGGCTTATCCGCTGACCACTCATCAAGCAGACGGCAGAGTTCTTTTATCTGATTTTCATTGTCATCACATATTGCTATTGTCAGCGGCATTGTATCACCTCCGATTTTCTAACAGTATATCATATTTTTTATAGGATTTCAAGACGATTGTCTTCAAACAGTGCTTCATACTTGGCTATCATAATTCATACCCCGCAACGCCTTTGGCGGTGCGATGTGAGGTAGTGTTGTTCACAACACTATCCCTGCCTATTCATAATAAACAGCAAATGCCGCATATAGATGACAATACATATCATCTAATGCGGCATTCTATATATTCGGTATTCTATATGGATATGACAACGAATTAGTCATCTTCAGGTATAATCAGGATGGTATTGAAATGAGTAATTTCATAATGCACATTTTGCTTATCAATAACCTGTTGACGATTTTTGTATATTGTCAATCC
>JAZKZL010000152.1:0-10227 GCA_045612645.1 Oscillospiraceae bacterium | reverse complement strand
GCCGTCTACTCCTGTGCAGCCGCAGAATCCCACGGCTGAGGATAACGGCATTGCCGTGAGCCTGAATCAGCAGGCAGTGAGCGGTATGGGAAATACCATCCAGTTCACACTGGATATCGTGAACAACACGGGTGCTGCAATTGACCTCAGAAAGTTGACGATAGATTATTTCTTCACCTGTGACGGAAACAGCGACTTAAACTTCTGGTGCGATCACGCTGCAACCAACGGCAGCAATTATGTGGCGCTGACAGGATCTGTTTCGGGCGATTTCACGAAATGTAACGGCAAGAATGCCGATACCCGCTGCCGTATCTCTTTCTCAGACGGTGCGCTGAATGCGGGAGATTCCATGACGGTGCAGGTGCGCCTCACCCGTGCGGACTGGTCTGATTTCAATCTCGGAAACGACTATTCCGCCGGTAATGCAGAGCATATCGTGATAAGCAGAAACGGCTCCGTAATTTTCGGCGATAAGCCCTGAAAGGAGTAGGAAAGATGAAATTGCTGATAAAACCAAAGATAGCTGCTACTATAGCGATAATATGCGATCTGCTGGCGTTGGCTGCTGCGGTGGTGCTGGACGCTTTTCGCAGCAAGGTTCCTGCCTCTTACAGCTTTGACGCCGAGGCGGTGAGGGTAGATGTATTTCACCCCTATGAGTATTTCGGCATAGTCACGGCAGTGCTGCTTGCTATAGCGGCAGTGATGACAGGCTTTGTTATAGCAGGGGCGCTTGCAGGAGGAAAAGCGAAAATGGTCATGCGCCTTGTGGGAGCGGCAGTGCTGCTCGTTGTATCGGTGGCGGTAATCATATTTGCACACTTTTTCGTGTGTGGAGCGCCTGTGGAGGATACTATCTGCTTTGTACTCAACAATGGTGACAAGAACATTGCGATACAGGAAACGAAGTATTCCTTTGGCAAAAGTACGATGGATATTTATGCGCTGGATGGGGAGATGCATTATCATGAGGATGGAGTGGAGGCGGTGCCTGTAGTCGTCGCATACGTTACCGGTACAGAAATAACAGAGTTCTCTAAGAATGCTGACCGTTATATCGTTGATGAAGTGTTTGAGAACGAGCTGTTTGTCAGATTCCTTGATGGCAATACTTACAGAACGCTGCAGTTTACGATCGAATAAGCAAAAGCCGCCGACAAGCATGAGCCTGTCGGCGGCAGTGTTATGTGCTGATATCAGAGTGTGATGTCGTATGCTGTGCCGTCAACTGTTACGGTCAGTGTATCAACAATCTCGTCCTCTGCAAGGATATACTGGAAGGACCATGTAGCAACGTCCCCCGATTTCATTGTGCTGCCATCTGTGAAATCAGCTCCCTCACCCTTGATCTCGATGCTGACATCGGGAGCTACCAGATTATCAAAATCAACGTCTGTTCTGATGGAAACATCAACGATAACTGCGGGTACTTCAACAGATGTCATAGAGAAGCCGCCGTCTGTTGTCTCGGTGATGAAATCATAGCCTGTGCCGAGGTATGCTTCAACTGTGTACTCCTCGGAGCTTACGTCAGCGTTTTCCTCCTGCATCTCGCTGCCCCAGGCCAGCAGCGCGTTGTAGAATTCCACAGTTGCCTGACAGGAGGTGAGAGTGTCATCGTAGTTTGTGCCTTCCATGCCTGTGATGCCTGCGCTTGCGGTGTATACGCCATCCTCATAAACGAATGCGGACATTTCCACCTCTGCGCCTGCTGCTGTGTACATCTCCTCAAGAGAGGTGATAGTGCCGGGGATAAGGATGTGCTTTGTATCAAGAAGAGTCTTGTTCTCATCGAAAACATATACCACTCTCATGGAGAAACCATCAGTGGGCATAGTCAGCACGATGTTCCCCTCGCTCTCCTCGCAGGTGGCCATCATGGAACTGAGATCGATGATGCCTGTATCGGCGCTCTCGTCAGATTCTTCTGTTGCGGGAGCCTGCTCCTTTGTCTCGGTGGGAGCAACTTTTTCCTCTGCAGCAGCTGTGGTGGTCTGCTCTGCTTCTGCGGTGGGCTGAGCCTCGGCTTCTGTGGTCTTAGTATCTGCTTCATCGGTCTTTGCATCAGCTTCGGTAGCCTTTGCATCAGCCTCTGCGGTCTGAACAGCTTCGCTTGTCTTAGCTGCCTCGGATGTGCCTGTTGCGGAGGTCTCGCTGTCTCCTGCGCAGCCTGCCATCATTATGATGCCTGCCAGTAAAGCGGCAAATAAACAATTCTTCTTCATAGTGGGTCTCCTTGTTCTGTCAGTTCGGTACTCTAGTACCGTGTTGTCTTTTTGCATCCTATATTTTAGCATATTATAAGGAAATATTAAATAGATGAAACAGAAAAAGAAATCCACTTATTATATGTTTTTTTGCAAAATATGCTATAATCAAGTTGTTATCTCTATGGTTAAAGCAATTTAACATATCAGAAAAATCGTCTTTTATTGCTTTCAGCGCTGAATGTGTGATTGATCGTAGGCGGGAAATTGGTGAATGCATTCTGGAAAGCTTCGATGTTTTCGCAGAATGGCTGTGTACGTTTGACTGCAAATATCACATCTGAAAACGCATGCTTGTAGTGCTCTTCCTGGAGCACCTTGCTGAAGGCGCTTGCAACGACCTGCGGAGGATTGTTGAACTTGCCGCATCCGAAAGCGCCGAGTATCAGCTGCTGAACGTTGTTTTCAATCGCCACTTCGAGCATATTCCTTATCCTCCGCATGAAGATCTGTTCAAGATCTCCGTCGGGTATGACAAGCTGTTTTGAAGCAAAGTAAGGTGCCGCACAGGTTATAACATCTATGTAGTACCACTGATCCTGCGGCATAAGCACCTGAACAGGGCGGCAGGCTACTTCGGGGAAATAATCTGCATCCATCCGTATTACAGGAACATCGGGTGAGAATATTACAGCGTCTGTTGCGAGCAGCATATTGTTATTATTGTTTCGGTCACATATCTGACGGTGGATGTCGTAATACTCGGCTGCGGCACGACTTGTAAGGCAGTTGTATAATGCGGTTGCCCTGCAGAGGTATTCCTCCTGAGCGTTTGCGCCTCTTAGCACACCGCCGCCCGGTGTAAGCGGATTTGCGAAATTTAGCACCGCCGCTTTTGTTCCCATGCAGGCAAATTCGTAGGCGGGAATAAGTGTCAGGGATTCACGGAAGCTCACATTCATCCTTTTGTTCACCTTGCGTTTTGAGCGGAAACCTTCCTTGTAGACCTTAGTGGAAGCGGCAGCACTATCGGCAGCGTCTGTAAGGATGCTGTTATATTGAATTACTGTCTGGGTCTGATTGAATATATCGATGTTATTCATGCTTCGCACTCCTCTTTTCCAGTAATACTACTGTCTCGACGTGATATCCATTGTCCAAACAAACGCTTATATCTTCCTCGATAATAGGTAGCTTGAATTTGATGGATTTCAGCCATTGTCCGTTAGGCTGACGTTCTTCATAAATCTGTATTTCGGAAATGAGTGCTTCAATAAGCTGTCGTCTTTCCGCTTCGTTCATCACGGCATACAGCTTCTTAAAATAAATCAGCACTTTATAGATATTGTCGCTTGTCAGCTTTTCAGCCTCAATAGATTGCTTCTTTGCCCTTGCGGCAATAAGCTGATTTTCAATTTCCTCTATCTTATCATACATATTATAAAGTCGATTGTCAAGGTCTGCCTTACGTTTTATGTAGTGCTTATCATCTGGGTCAAGTGAGTCAATTTCTTCGATAATTTTTGACTTTATTGCATAGGCTTGCCTAAGCTGTTTTTCATAATTTGTAAGCTCTTGTTCAATAGCGGTTGTATCAACCTGCATATTGATTTTATCCTGCATCATAGCGGCAAATTTTGGATTGCTCACAAGTTTAATTATAATCTCTGAAACAGAATTGTCAAGCAGTTCTTCGTTAATCTGCTTTTTATAATCGCACTTATATCCTCTGTCCATTTTACGGTGTTTACAGCCGTAGTAAAAGAAATCCTTATATTTTGTACCGTCTTTTTTATGCTTGATACTCTTGTTTCCATACATTCCTGCGCCGCATATCGGACATTTTACAATACCTGAAAGCAGATGAATTTTTGTATCCTTACCATTGTTTACACGCTCATATTTTTTTGATTGTGCAAGGAGCTTCACTTGGGCAGATTGCCATAATTCTTCAGAAATAATAGGTTCGTGCAATCCGTCAACAAGCAAATAATTATCCTGTTCAACAAGATGATAGTCATTTCTTGTTCCGTGTATCTTCTCCATTTTTCTGCGACCATAAGCTATCTTGCCACAGTAAACAGGATTTTTCAAAATCATACGAATAAGCGAAGCATTAAACAATGGCGTCTTGCCATTCTGTCTTTGTATCTTGTGAATGCCGTGGTCTTCAAGATATTTTGAAATTCCATTTGCTCCCACATTTGTATTTACATATTGATTGTAAATCACACGGATAGCTTCAGCTTCTTCTTCGTTGATTTCAAGATTTCCGTTTACAAGCTTATAGCCGTAGGGGGCAAAGCCTCCGTTCCATTTTCCCTCACGGGCTTTTTGAATACGTCCTTCCATTGTTTGGACACGAATATTTTCTCGTTCAATTTCAGCAACAGCAGATAAAACTGAAATCATCAGCTTTCCTGCGTCCTTTGAAGAATCAATACCGTCCTCAACACAAATAAGGTTTACTCCAAAATCCTGCATAACTTGCAGGGTGGACAGCACGTCCGCCGCATTTCTTCCGAAACGTGAGAGTTTGAACACAAGCACATAAGACACGCTGTCCTTGCCTGACTTAATATCTTCCATCATCTGATTGAATTGCAATCTGCCTTCAATGGATTTTCCTGATTTACCTGCGTCTTCGTATTCACCGACAATATCATAGTTATTATAGTCGGCAAACGCTTTCATTCGTGCTTTCTGAGCATCTAAAGAGTAGCCGTCAATCTGCATTGCGGTTGAAACTCTTGTATATGTGTAAACTCTTTTTCTTTCTTCACTCATATGCTCATCTCCTGTCAGCATAAAAAATCGTGATGAAGGTATCGCAAAAAAAAAGTTTGGACACTATCATCACGAATATTATATCATGCAACATTACTATTGTCAACCGACAATTCTATATTTACACATTCAATTTCATTATTTTTATCAATATCATTTTTATGAAACGTCGGCAAATCATCAAACGAGATTTCCGCTGCATATTTCTCAATCAAATTTGCCATTAAATATGCAAAACCGTTCCATTCATCTGTCATAGGCATTTCTCCTTTCTATTGAAATAATTGTTTTTTTATGGTATACTTTATGTAAGAATTTTTGAGGGAGGTCGGCAGAATGTTACGCTGTGATTTCAGTTCGGTAATCGGAATAATCAGAGAATATATAAGCGAGGGGAATGCTACAAGCCAGCCCGAGCTTATCGGCGACCTTTTCTGCACCTTTCTGGAAAAGAACGAGGATTTCGATTTTGATAACGGACAGATTAACCGCTGGATAAAAGGCTTAGCCGCTGTAAGTCCGAAAATTGCCGAGTTCTATCAGCGCAAATCCGCCGCTGAAAGTCTTGCTTCGGATATCGAAGCACTTATCTTTCCGTTTTTGTATGATACCGCTATGGCGGCTGAAAATATATACACTCTCGTGATGAACGACATATCCGTTTCCGAGCAGAAAAGAAACGAACTGACCGCAGAATATCCCGAAGATATAGCCACATTTATGGCAACTGTAATAATATTTGTAATAAGCCGCAAATTTGAAAAGCGTGATATAAAATCTCTTGCATTGGGAACATTATCACCTGTTGTATCTGATATGATTTTCGACGGCAAGGTACCGAAGCCCTGCAATCATTTCTGCGGCAGAGATACAGAGTTTGAAAAACTGCACGAATTGCTGAATACGCATAACAAGGTTTTCATTCACGGTATTGCAGGTATCGGCAAGAGCGAATTTGCCAAAGCTTATGCAAACGCACGCAAAAAGGAATACACCAACATTCTGTATTTTCAGTATAACGGCAATTTACTGAAAATGATTGCGGATATGGATTTTGCAGACGATAATTCGGGCGATGATGAAACCGAGCGTTTCAGAAAACACAACCGCTTTCTGCGTAGTCTGAAAGATGATACCCTGATTATCGTTGACAACTTCAACACTACTGCTTCAAAAGAAACAAAGCTAGATATTCTTATGAAATACAACTGCCGTGTAATTTTCACCACTCGCAGCAGCTTTGAAATCTGAACAGCCTTTGAGCTGACCGAGATTTCCGATATTGATACCCTTGTAAACCTTGCGGGTAAATTCTATTCCGACCTTGACAGCAACAAAGAGACTGTTGTAAAAATAATCGAAGCCGTGCACCGTCATACACTTGCTGTGGAGATGTCTGCAAGATTGCTTCAAAAGGGAATGCTTGAGCCTGACGAGCTGTTGTCCGCACTTTTGAGTTCAAGTGCAAATCCTGACAGCGCCGATAAAATCGGTATAAACAAGGACGGCGTAAACACCAAAGCTACATATTACAACCATATCCGCACCCTGTTTTCGCTGTATCTTCTTGACGAGGACAAGCAGAGCATTATGCGTTGTATGGTCTTTGTTCCCCAGACGGGTATCCGTGCAAGAATGTTTGCAAGGTGGCTGGGGCTTAACACAATGGACGATATAAATGAACTTGTAGAGCTTGGTTTTATCACAAATCCTGAAATGGATAAAATTTCGCTTCTGCCTATGGTGGGAGATGTTGCGGTTGAAGATTTGTGTCCATCGGTAACAAATTGTGCCGTTCTGCTTAATTCAATCCAACAGATTTGCTTACGACACGGAGAGGACGTTCCTTACAGAAAAACGCTGTTTGCAATTGTTGAGAGTGTTATCCGCTATGCCGAAAAAGATAATCTTCAGTTCTACATTCGTTTTATTGAGGATGCTTTTTCGTATATGGAAAAGTACAGATACGAAAATGGTATGCGCCTTATCGTGTCTGAAATGGATATGTACAAAGGTGAACTTGCACAAAACGACCTTGCACTGTTCTACGATTGTCAATCCGCTGTTGAAGCGTTTTTAAACGAAAATTACAACAAGGCTATTTCTCTTTCAAAAAAAGCGATAGAAGCCTGTGTTCCCGAAAGAAATCTGCACCTTGTAGCAAATCTTCATATGAACCTCGGCTACTGCTATCATCTGAACGGAAATATCGACCTTGCAAAACAGTCAATGGAAACGGCGATTGCATATATGTGGGAGCATAACGAGTTGAACAATGATGTTATTATAATGATACATAACTACGCAAACCTTATGAGCGACCTCGGCGAGCAGATTAAGGCTATCCGTGCAATGAAAAAGTGTGCAGAGATGGTAAAGGCAGTGCATACGGATATGTGTACCGATTATGCTGATTTGTACTTTGACATGGGTATAATTTACTTGCAGATAAATCAACGTACGAACGCAAAAGAGTGCTTTGAAGAAGCATTGAGAGTTTACAAGTATATTTATGATGATGCAAATAAGATTTTTTTAGAAAAACGTAACCAGATATTGCGCTATTTACAATAAATTATCAGGAGAATAACTATGTTTTTGTATGAAAGGGATTATCGCCTACAACCTAAAAAAGAGGAAATACAGGAGTACAACATTATTCGCGAATCAGAAGTGCTTGATTTTCCAGTTGGTAGAATTAATAAATATCTTGAATATCCAAGAGCCATGCGTCACTATATGAGCCTCTTTCCAAACAACTTGATGGAAATAAATGATTACAAAGAAAATGCTCTGTTAGATGTTGAGTTGTTTGAAGAATTGCTCAGTAATAATGCAACTAAAGAAAGAGATATTTTAACATTTATAAACAAAGGTAAGCATTTTCATATTATTGCTTCACTTTTAAGCGGCGGCGGATATAGCTTTGGACATCATGCAACATATCTATTCCCTGAATTTGAACTTGGGAATAATTATAAAGCAGATTACTTGTTAGTCGGCAAATCATCGGGCGGATATGAATTCCTTTTTGTTGAACTTGAAAGCCCTTACGGAAGAATTACAACAAGTGATGGCGAATTGGGCGAATCTTTTCGTAAAGGGCTTTCTCAAGTAAAAGATTGGAATCGCTTATTACAAGCAAATTATATCGGCGTAAGTGAAACATATAATAAATACATTAAGGCTGGCGAGTCTTTACCAAAGGAATTTTATCGGTATGATTCATCGAGAATACATTTTGCGGTAATAGCTGGTCGGCGTAGTGATTTTAAAGAAAACACATATCGTCTTAAACGAGAGTATAGTCAAGATGAAGCCATTAAGCTTTTCCATTATGATAATTTAATTGATTATGGAAAAAATAACCTTGATAGAACAACATATTGATAATCCTATTATGAAAACATTGTAATGATTCGCACAACCAAATCCAACACAACTGCAATAGGCGAAATCCATAACAGTATATCCTGCCAGCTTTCGACCTTACGCATTTCCTCAATGACTTTTTTAACGTTAGCAGTCTGCACCTTGCATTTATCGGTGCAGACTGTGATTTTTTCTTCCATAGCGATGACGGATTTCTGCGAAGCATCAAGCATTTTTGCAAAGGAAAGTGCCTGCTGTTTCTGAATATTTCCGTAAACATTATTCAGAATATCAACGACTTCTCCCTTTATTTCTTTTCTGTACTGCTCTTGCACGTTCAGTGTGTTCAGCTGATTGTCGTTCATCTTCTGCAGCTCTTTTTCGGTAGCGGTCATAAAGTCGGTCAAAGTCCTGCACATCTTCTCCGTGGTTGCGAGAAGGAGCGCTACCTGCAATTTGTCCTCCGCCTCTTGTCTGTCCTGTTCCCGAAGCGACAGCACCTTCCGATACAAATCGTTCAAGTCCAGCTGCGGCTTCGTCAAGTCCGTATGCGGTTGACTGCTCAAGCTGTTCGGTGCGTTGTTTCTTGGTAAGCTCATATTCTATCCCCTTTCTTGTATAGATTTTTCCAAGCCTGCTTCCTCTGACGGAAACGGGCTTTCCGTTTTTGTCCTTGTATTCGGGGTGTCGGTAGGAAACTGTGTTTCCAGCAACTCGGCACTCCACATTGTAATGCTCCGACAGTCCTCGGATAACATCATCAAAGGTCTTGTTGTTCGGGTCGGCAAGCTCAATCTGAATAACCTCCCGAAGCTCGTCCTTGAAGGTTTCCGCACCACGCTTCTTCATCTGCTGTTCCGCAAAGGTTTCCTTGGCACGCTGATTATCCAAATTGTGATTGTAAAAATTATCACGGACGGAATTTACAAGTCCACGCTTTAAGCATTGCTCTCCGAAGAACTCGGACATCTCATACAAATCACGCTGATTTCTGCGGTAGGACTTGCCCGTGTCAAAATTGCAGTTGCTGATTAAAAAGTGTGCATGGATATGCTCACGGTCTGTATGCACTGCAAACAAAACCTCAAAGCCCTTATCATACATAAACTTTTTTGCAAACTCTTTTGCGATTTCGTATGCTTCACGGTAGCTGAGCTTATCATTATCGTCAGGGTGAAACGATATTGACAGCTTGTGTGCAATAATTGTATTCGGCTTCAATTTGCTGTAAGACTTTCCGTTCAGCTTTCGTGTAACAAGAATACTGTTTGCGAAATTATCACGGTTACAGCCGAGAGCGTCGTACAAATCGTGCGCAGTTTTAACCGTTCCGTTACGCACTTGTTCAGGCTTCTTGCCGAGCATATACAATGCGGCGGCTTTAAGCTGACCTGCGGATTTGCAGGGTTTGTAATCTACATTCACATTTCCGAAGGGCATTTAATCACTCTCCTTGATATGAACAGAAGGCTTGTCAAGAAAAGCACTGACCTTATCGAATATATTAAAGTACGTCGTCCTCATTCGGAGTATTTCTCCCTCGGCTTCCGTGTGTCTGCCGATATTAACGAGGTAGGCAATCTGATTGAAATTGACGCCGATTTTGCGGAGCTCACTGCAAAGGCACTTCACATCATCGGTAAAATGGTAAGCCGTAACCTTTGAGCTTTTCAGCAGCTTCACAAGAAAATCGGTTTTGCTGAGTCCGCTGGCGGCTTGCTTTTTGTTGAACAGGGCAAGCTCGCTATCGGACAATCTTACCGCAAGCTGATGACTGCGGTTTCTGTTGATTTTTTGTGTCAAAAAATCTCCTTTCTCCACGCTTATGCGTGGTGTTATCGGGAGGTCTCGGAGGGTG
>JAZKZL010000151.1:0-6787 GCA_045612645.1 Oscillospiraceae bacterium | reverse complement strand
ATATGATATGCAAGACGCTGAGCGGTCTTGATGCCTACGCCCGGCAGCTTTGCAAACTGCTCGGCAGCAAGAGCGAGGGGTGCGGAAATGAATTCAGCCATATTATTCCTGATACTCCTTTAATTCTATCTCGTATTGGGTGTCGTATATATTTATCCCGTTTTCGGGCAGGATATCCTGTCTGGATGATACATATATGGGGATATTCGCGTTATGTGCAGGCTCGGAGAGCTTATATCCGCTGTACATTATTATATCAGCGGAGATTTCAGTAGTGCCGACTTTGGCGCAAGCCAATGTAATGCCGTCTATCGTCCATGATGGCGTGCTTTGCAGCAGTATATCGACGTTGGGCAGAACATCGGAAAGAGTTTCAGCGGCGGTGGGGTTAGTGGAGATCGCCTCGATCGGGTAAAGCTCACTCAGTTCCAGCAATGTGTTTATGCCGCCGTCGTCAAGGTCTGTTGCAAATATGTGTTTGATGCTATGTGTGCCGTTTCTCAGCAGCTGATCTGATATATCGTCAGCTAGCCGTGCGCCTGTGCCGCAGACGAATACAGCTGCTTCGTTCTTTACGCAGAACAGTGCAGCGCCGCTGGTGCCGTTTGAGGTGAACTCGATTTTTCTGCGTGCAGAGGATGACATCATAGTAAGTCCGATGGAAAGTGTTACAGACAGCACAAGCACAACATGTCCGATATCGCGGCGCTCGTCATAGAATATTACTGCCACTGTAAGAGATACTGCGGCGATAAGCGCCAGTATTCCTGCGGCAGGAAAATCCATCGCCAGCCATAGCAGCGGGTTGTTGCCAAAGAACAGGATGATGTGATATGCCACCTTGATAAGCAGACCCAGTGGGAACAGCAGCGGTGTCAGCCCCGTTACAGCGAAGATGACCGCCAATGTAAGTGCCGCGGTGAAAACAGGCGTAAGCACAAGTGTTGCCAAAACTCCTATCAGCGATATACCGCCGAATGCAGGCACACTTATCGGGGCGATGCATATAACGGCGCAGGCAGACATTGCCATGGCGTCTATTGAGGACCTTAATAGATCAGGCAGCTTTCTCGTATATCTTCTGAGTATGAGCGAAAGTCGCGGTCCGACAACAGATACACCGAACACGCCGAGTACAGACATCTGAAAGCCTATGTCAAGCATCACATAAGGTGTAAAGGCTGTCATGATAAAAATGGCGATGCAAAGAGAATTGATGCTTTCTGCCTTTCTTGAAAACAATGGTCCGCAGTTGCAGAGGAATACCGTTATTCCGGCCCTGACAACAGATGGCTCGCCGCCGAAGAAGATCACAGCCAGTGGTATAAGCATTACAGCAAGCAGCGAGCGTAGACGTTTGCGATCGCCTGCGAGTTCCAGCAGCACTGACATGATGATCACAAAGTGCGAACCTGACACTGCGGTTAAATGCACCACTCCGCTTATCTTTGCGGCGTGGTATAGTTTGGTGGAAAATCCGCCTGTGTTGCCGAAAAGCAGCCCCTGTGCCAATGCACCGACATCGCCGCCTATATAGTTGTATATCTCGCTTTGCAGAGCATTGCGGTAGTCTGCAATGCATCTGCTCAGGCAGAATGCGGGAGTGAGTACATTGTATACTTCCTTTAATGAGGCGTTGAGTATGGTCTGTCTTGCAGCAGAATGTTTGTGTGGTATGGCGGTCAGCTTTACATCAGCGTCAAGTATATCGCCTATAGCATATTCCTGTCCTGCATAGAAACGCAATGAAGTTGGCCTGTTTGCAATGATGGTGTTGCATTCGTAGTAGGAGTAGCCCGTGCTCTCGTATTCCTCGGTGATATGCAGAGTCAGCCGCTGTATCGTGCCGTCGTAGTTTTGAAGAGGCACGCATACCAGCTGTATGTATGAAGTGACCGAGATCATGCCAAACAGCAAAGCGAGAGCGCTCGCAAAGAGAGTTTTCCTGAATCGGAATGCAAGCAGCGCGGCTGTTGCGGCGGCGATCATCATAACGACTGCCGTAATACCGCCACAGGCACAGAGTATTATGCCACAAGCGAAGAACGGAACTGTCCTCACGGGCAGAAGCTGCAGTATCTTTTGAAGCTTGTTGCTCATAATTCCATATCAAGAAGCGGCCTTTTCGCAAAGACCGCTTTGTCTGTTTAGAAGAAGCCGGGGAAAGAAACTCCGCCTGTAACCTTTTCCATCTCGTTTGCGCCGTAGTCGTCAACTTCCTTCAGGATCTCGTTAACGCCGCTGATGATAAGATCCTGCAGCATCTCGATATCCTCGGGATCAACGACCTCAGGCTTCAGTGTAACGGACTTCAGCTGCTTGTCGCCTGTCATAACAAGCTCCAGCGCACCGCCGCCTACCTGCTTTGTAAATTCCTTTACTGCCAGCTCTTCCTGAACTCTGGTCATATCCTCCTGCATCTTCTGTGCCTTCTTTACCATGGAGTTCATATTGGGAGCTGCGTTCTGATATTCCTTGGGTAATCTTGCTTTCATTGTGTTAATATTCCTTTCACTGTTTGATTTCGGTTTCTATTCCAAGCTGCCTTGCTTTATCCAGCAGCTGCTTTACAATGGTGATTTCTTCGGTTTTTGTTTCCTGCTTGACATCATCTACAACTATAGCGCGAACGTTTTTGCCGATGACTTTGCCAAGCTCGTTTTCCAGCTCCTGATATCCCTTTTCCTTTATGAGATTCTGCAGCAGCAGGTTATCCGAGTGTATTTCAAGAACGCCGTCTGCATTTACTACAGCGGTGGAATCATCAAGCATATAGCTTAACATTCCGCCTATAAGTTCCACGCAGGAGTGCCAGAATTCGGGGGTTATATCGGGAAGCTTTGATGGCTTTGGTATCAGTTCTTCCTTAGGCTGCTCAGCGACAGGGGTGGGAGCAGGTCCTTCTGCGGGAGCGGGTTTGATCGGCTCAACGGGAGCGGAAGGCTTAGGCGCAGGCGCCGTATCGAACTCTCTCTGAGGGATGTAGTCATCTGGAGGAGGCTCGGGCGGCGGCACATCAAAGTCCATGGGAGCGGCAGGCGCGCTGTTCAACACAGGCGGCGGAGCAGCTTCAACGGGTGTAGGCTTCGGTGCTTCCTGTACAGGAGCTGACTTTACAGCTTCCTTTTCTTCAGCCATCTTTGTAAGGCCTTCGCTTATTGCTTTGGTCTTATTTATGATTGCAGCGATCTGTGGAGACAGCTTATCATCGGGTACGGGAGCATATTCCTGACCCATCGGCTGACTTACAGGTGCCTTAGGAGCAGGCTCGGCAATTTTTCTGGGAGCCTGTGTTTTTTCAGCGGAAGTGCCGAGACACATCCTTATCAGCGTCATTTCGGCTGCAGTTCTGCGGTGACGTGTCTTTCCTATGCTGTCAGCGCATTTCTGAAGCAGCTCCAGACAGCGGAGAATATCGCCCAACGTATACATTCCGCAGAGCCTTTCCAGCTCGGGGTATTCATCAGGAAGAGCAGAAATGAGGTTTTTATCCTCAGGGACTGTCTTATATAGCATGAGGTCACGGTAGTGACCGCTGAGTTCATCTATAAGCCGAGCAAGATCCTTTGAGCCGTTATACAGCTCCTGCATAAGATTAAGGCAGCCCGAAAGATCTTTATTTGCTATCATTTCAGCAAAGCGGAAAAGATGATTGTTATCTGCAACACCTGCGCAGCTTCTTACGATATCGGAGGTGACTGTTCCCTCAGCGGCTATGCAGCGGTCAAGCACAGAAAGTGCGTCACGCATACCGCCATCGGACAGGCGGGAGATAAGCTCAGCTGCGTCACGTTCAAGGGTGATGCCCTCGTTTTCGGCAACCTGCAGCAGCCTATCCGCACTGTCGGCAATATCTATTCTGCGGAACTCGAAACGCTGACAGCGTGAAACGATAGTCGCAGGTACTTTATGAAGTTCTGTTGTGGCGAGGATGAAGATAACGTGTGCGGGCGGCTCTTCAAGCGTTTTCAGCAGCGCATTGAAAGCGGCGGTACTCATCATGTGTACCTCGTCGATGATATAGACACGGTATTTGCAGCTGACGGGCGTGTACGCCACCTCGTCACGGAGCATACGCACATCGTTTACGCCGTTGTTGGAGGCTGCGTCCATCTCCACGATATCCACTGCAGAGCCGTCTGCTATCTCACGGCACGCCTCGCATTCAAGACAAGGGTTGCCATTCTTGGGAGAGAGACAGTTCACCGCCATGGAGAGTATCTTTGCACAGGTGGTCTTACCCGTTCCGCGTGAGCCTGTGAACAGATATGCATGGCCGTGCTTTCCGCCCATTATCTGATTTTTCAGCGTAGTGGTGATATGGGGCTGGGATATAACATCGTCGAACGTAGACGGACGATATTTTCTATACAGCGCAAGATACATATCAACACCTCCTGAAATTAAAATAAATTGCCCTCGATTATGAGAACAGGCTTGCTGCGGCACACGGTGAAATCCGCTTAATGCTGCTCGGTTCCCCGCCTGACATGGTTCACGGCACTCCGTTGCACAGGGCCTGCCCCCATAATCGAGGACAATTCATAAATACCTTTACTATTATACTCTATAACGTAAAAAAAATCAAGTCCTTTTGCGAAAATCTTCATGCGGTGGCGGGCGGTTGATTTTTGAGGCGGTATCTGCTATAATTTCAATAGATAATTGCGGAGAGGAGGCGCAGAAGATGCGGGAGTATTTCCATGCAGATACATCCATATATCCGAGACGGCTGAAAACAGTCATAATTTCAGTGCTTATGCCGCTTGCGGCAGTGTGCGTATTCTGCGCGGCAAATATTGTGTTCAATCTTCGCACAGGCGGAGACAGCGGTCTGGTACAGATCATGATATATATTACGATCGGTTGTGTGGCTGTTGGTATCATCACCTGCTTTGCAGGGGCATATATCACCGAAAAGAAACAGCGCCGCCATGCCCGATTCACCTATTTCGATATTCTGCCAAAGGGCATGATATACAGCCGCTATGCGGGTGAGCATTATCTTTACGGTGAACGCACTATCTACCGCAGGCTGTATTATATACCATTTGATGGTCTGTCAGAGTTAAAGCGAGACGCAAAGACTTCGCCTTGTTCTATTGTTTTTATCGGCAATATACGGGAGTACTTTTTTCCCTCGGAACAGTTAGGCTATCACATCGATGAGGATGGCGAGCTGCAATTTGATAACGCAGAGCTTAATGAGCGCTTTTACACTGCTCACGAAAAGCTGTGTATACGATACGATTTTGGCAGCACAAAGCAGATAGAGCGTTCTGCAAACCATTATCTGGAGCAGTTCAGAAATGCGCCGCAAAAGAAACAGTTCAACATTGCTGACCATGTGCGGCAGAGGTCAAAAAAGCCGCCGAAAACGTCGAATCCGCTGCTTGAAGCGCCGAGTTTTGATAGGAAATGGTGAGACTAGGTGTTGGATCGCCATGATCAATGTGGCGATAAATTGAAATTTGCAGAGGTGAGGATGGAATGGATATATCATTCAAATCAGGAAATGAGAAATTTAATTACAGGGTGTGTGCCATGATGATTTCAGACGGAAATATCTTAGCGATGCACGATGAGCGTTCGCCGTATTTTTATTTGCCAGGTGGACGAGTTAAAATGGGTGAAACGGCAGAAGCTGCCGTTATCAGAGAGGTGCAAGAAGAATTAGGTGTTACGCCTAAGGTTGTTCGTCCATTGTGGTTAAACCAAGCTTTTTTTACGGAAGATGTAGATAATTTGAATTACCATGAACTTTGCATATACTTTTTAATGGATATTACAGATACTGATTTACTGCTGAGGGGCAGAAAATTCACATCAAATGAAGAACATTGCACACATACCTTTGAATGGCTGGAATTTGAAAGATTAAAAGACGAATATTTCTATCCGCTGTTCTTGAAAAAAGATATTTTCAACCTTCCCGGTGAGTTTACTATTCGTACTGAAATTGAATAGAACTATAAGCAGTGGTACAATTTAAATTGATAATAACTCTATTAAGAGGTGCAACATGAGCGAGAAATTCTACGACAACCGAGAGCTTTCCTGGCTTAAATTCAACGAGCGTGTACTGGAGGAGGCACAGGACACCGAAACTCCGCTGTTTGAGCGTCTGCGCTTCGTGCAGATATTCTGCTCGAATCTGGACGAGTTCTTTATGATCCGTGTCGGCAGTCTGAATGATAAGATGCTGTTCGACCCCAAGGACAGAGAAAACAAGACCAACATGACTGCCAAAGAGCAGCTTTCCGAGATCGCGGCAAGAGTGAAAGAACTGCTGCCCGTAAAGGATCTTGCCTATGCTGACATTATGGGCGGTATGACAGCTTACGGCATACAGCACATAACAAGCGATATATCCCCCGATGAGGATGCATATCTGCGCGCTTATTTCACCAAGGAGATACAGCCGCTGCTGTTTACGGGCGTGGTGGATAAGAAACACCCTGTTCCGTTTCTTAAAAGCGGTGAGATATATGTAGGAGTTACCATCCGCAAGAAGGATGATGCGGCAGGTAAGGTGACCTTTGGCATTCTTCCTGCATCGGAGAATTTCCCGAGACTGATATGGATCCCGGGAACAGGTCGTTTTATCTTGTGTGAGGAGCTTATAAGCCGCTATGCAGGTCTTGTTTTCAAGAATTTCGAGATGATCTCCCGTTGCATCTTCCGTGTTACAAGAAACGCAGATATCGCTATGGATGAGGGCCTGTACGATCACGATGTGGATTTCCGTGATATCATGAGCGAGCTTGTGAAGAAGCGCAAGAAGCTG
>JAZKZL010000150.1:0-5819 GCA_045612645.1 Oscillospiraceae bacterium | reverse complement strand
GCCGCCCACACGGCAGCTGTAAAGCCGTCAAGCCGCTTGAACAGGGCAATATCAGAAAGCTGAGCCGCCGCAGTAAATGGATATTCGGCAAGCGCATAGAATTCTCCAAGCACAGCCATTCCGAAAAGCTGTATCAGCAGCACACATGCCATGGATATTCCACAGAAAGCGACAACACTGCCTGCGGGAGAAAGCGCATTTTTATCCCTTTTGATGTGCGGCAGCAGGGCGGAGAAGATGAGATATTCACTGCCCCGTGACAACCGCCCGTAAACCTGAGATAAGAAGTCCGTGCCGATCTCGGGGGAGAGGGTAAGCTCCCGCATGTGGGGCGTGGCGGCGATCACAGAGATCACCGTGATTACTGCGGCACCTGCCAGTATCAGCACCGATGAACGCGCGATCGCCTCGGCTCCCTTTACGGCAGCGTATATCGCAAAGGCGGCGATAAGCAGCGCGGAAACAGCGCCCGACATTCCCGAAAGCACAGTGCGCTGCGCAAATTCGGCGGTGAATATCGCAGAGTTTACGGCGAATATCGCAACAACCAGTGCTGCAGCAAGTCCTATAAACCATCCGCCTATCCTGCTTTTTCGGGTGATCGCGGCGTAAAAGCTACTGCCCTTGATGGAATACAGCAACACGGGCAGAGCCGCAGCAAAGCGGATAAGCTCCGCAAGGGCGGCAGCGGCGAGAGTCGTGGCGTCATAGCCGCCTGCAACAGGGAATGTAAGCTCTGCTGCGATTCGTGATAGCAGCAGCACGCAGAGCAGCTGATATGAACTTATCATCTTACACCTCCTCTGAGCCGTTCAGCTTATCCAGCGACATATCGTTTTCGGCAAGCACTTTCCACCCCGCCCGCACGAACATATCCCGCTGCGCCTTTGGCGTAAACGGCGAGAGCGGCGACATATACGGCACGCCATAGGTGTTTATGCTGCACATCTTCACAAGCACCGCCGCAGTGGCGAGGAATATTCCGAAAAGGCCGAAAACGCCGCCTGCCACGATATACAGAAATCGCAGCACCACCGTGCGCTCATACATGGACGGAACCACAAAGCTGCACAATCCCGAAAGCGCCACCACAAGCACCATCGGCGCTCCCACAAGCCCTGCGTTCACGGTGATATCGCCTATCACAAGACCTCCCACAACGCCGATGGCGTGACCTATGGGGCGGGGCAGACGTATGCCTGCCTCACGCAGTATTTCGTACATGAAGTGGATGAGCAGGCATTCCACCATCAGCGAGAACGGTGCAGTCTGTTCCGCGGCGGCAAGGTTCAGAATGAGCGCTGATGGAAGCATCTCGGGACTGAACGAGGCAATTGCCACATACGCTCCGGGCAGAAACACGGTAATGAGATATGCAGCTATCCTCACAAGGCGTATAAAAGCGGCATAGAAAGGCTTCTGCGTGTAGTCGTCCATGGTCTGAAAGCTCTCTATGAAAAGATAGGGAACGATGAGCGCAAAGGGTGTGCCGTCCACAAGAATGCCGACTCTGCCCTCATACAGCTTTGCGGCAAGGGTGTCGGGGCGCTCACAGGTACCGCATTCCGAAAAGAACCAGCCGCCCCTGCCCTCCATATACGGCTGTATCCATCCGCTTTCCAGCACGGTGTTGAGCTTTACGCTCTGCAGGCGCTTTTTTACGTTTTTCAGCAGCTTGGGCGGCACCTTATCGCTGAGATAGCACAGGCAGACGTCCGTTTTGCTGCGCTCTCCCACCTGCGACATCTCGAACACCAGTGTGGGGGATTTGATGCGCCGTCTGATGAGTCCCATATTAAAGCGGATTACCTCCACAAATCCCTCCCGTGAGCCACGCACGTCGTTTTCGGAGGATGGCTCGCCGACACTTCTGAACTGAAAGCCCTGCACACCTATGGCGATGGCACGGCTGCTGCCGTCCGTCAGCAGGATGGCAAAGCCGCTCTCCAGCTTCCAGCACAGATCGCCGAGGTCTTTCACATCAAGCTGCTGCGCCGCTATCAGGTAGGAGTTGAAGAAGTTCTCCACAAGCTCCGAGGGCGGCAGAGAGCCTCTGCCATCAAGATCGTTCAGCTTTTCGTAGACCAGTGCCGCAAGGGTGGAGACTCCCGTCATGCCTTCAGTGGTGATGACTGCTATCCTGTTTCCGCAAACCAGTGCAGGTTTCACCACCACATCGGATGAGCCGCCTGTCATGCGCTGAATGTTTCGCAGGTTTATATCAAGGCTTATATCTATCGGAGTATCCGAGGGCAGCTCGGTGTGTACGCTGTTTTCTGACATTTTACCGCTCCTTTCGGTTTGTGCAAGTTAATATTTCCCGAAAAAACTGTTTTATTCGTGCAACCTTTTGCGCTTTAATGCGGTGTTATTATCAAAGGCAAGTTTTACCAAAGAAAAGGAGCTGTTTTTATGAAAAGATTTGCAGTTGTATCGGCACTCGTTGCGGCAGTTATGATTACAGGCTGTGCGAGCCGTCAGCTAGATTCCAGTGAAACCATCGGCTATGCGCCTGCTTATGGAACAGAGATCGCCCCCGAATACGGTGCTGTCACAGAAGAACAGAATGTTCCTCCTGCACTGAGGCTGGAGCTGAAAGGCGCTGAAACTGCATCGGTGGTGACGCTGGACACGGGTACATTCTGTTGGGAGGGTCTGTGCGTTGACTGCATTTCCCCTATCGAAAGCTATGAGCAGGGTTTTGTGAGAGCCTATGTGGATATAGGTATGCTTGAAGATCAGCCGAGAGTTCTGCTGCCCGAGGAAGCAGAGATCGCTTCGGTGGTTCGCTGGGGCAGAAACGGCGAGGACATCATAACCGAGCCTGCGAGCTTCAGCGATGATGGGAGGATCATACTTTCACTTGCCTCAGAGACATCATGCTGCGTATACGATATAACAGTGAGATTCGAGGGCGGCAACAGCTGCAATTATATCTTCGCCACAGAACGTGCGCCTGAGTTGCAGAGTAGCGATACCGAGCCTGTGCAGCTTTCCGCACCGCCGCAGCTCAAACTATTTACAGCAACAAACGAGACCGAGCGCAGCTACACGCTGAATACGGGTAACTATTCATGGACGATAGTTGACGGAGATGTTGCGTCGGAAACGCTCGCCTGCGGTGCAAGTCCGCTGCAGAGCGCAGCTTTGGGCAATGCGGTGACTATCCCCAGTGCGGAGGAGCTTATCAGCTCCCCTAGGCTTATGCTGCCCGAGGGCGCCGAGATAACAAGGGTGAACGTGTGGCGCAGCGAGGATGATTTTTACGAGGTGGAGTTTACCGAGGATGGCAAGATAATCCTTGCAGACAGCAGCATGGGATGTGTGTATTCCGTGACAGTGGTGTTTCCGCAGGGCTGCGCAGAGTATGTTTTTGCTGTGGAGCAGCTTTGTGGCTATCCGACGGTCGAGGACACGAAGCTGTTATATGACCGCGACGGCTTGTGGCACCCCAAAGCATGTATAAGCCGCACGGACGATTTCGACGGCTGGGAGGGCCTTATCGTAGTTACTGAGCCTGACAACCGCTTTACGCAGTATGACGAGGCTTTCTTTGCAGATAATGCGCTGGTGGTCACCACCATGACAGAGGGCAGCGGCTCGGTATCCCATGAGTTTCTCGGCATAGACAGGGATAACGTCATCCATATCGGCAGGAATATCCCCATGATAGGCACCTGCGATATGGCGAAGTATGAACTGGTAATAGAGATACCGAGGGCGCTTGCGGATGTGGAGTTCCGCACAAAATATGACGATGAGCGTGAATTTGACGAGCTTTCTCCCATGATGTAAAAAAAGTTTTGAAAAATAACGAAAAAACTGTTTACTTTTACGCTTTTTTGTGGTAAAATATATGGTATAGTGTTCTGACACTTTTAAAAGTAGGTGTTCTACTTAAAATCGAAAGGAATTACATACCATGCCTATTACCGAGATACTTGAACGCAATGCTTCGTTGTATGGCAGCGATATAAGCCTTGTGGAGGTAAATCCCGATATCACCGAAACACGTCGTGTTACATGGAAGGAATACGAGCTTATCGAACCGAATCCCGTTTCCCATTACCGCCGTGAGATCAGCTGGAGCGTTTTCAACGAAAAGGCGAACCGCTTTGCAAACCTGCTGCTCTCCCGTGGTATCAAGAAGGGCGACAAGGTGGCTATCCTGCTGATGAACTGCCTTGAATGGCTGCCCATCTACTTCGGAATCTTAAAGACAGGTGCGCTTGCCGTGCCGCTGAATTTCCGTTATGCTCCCGATGAGATAAAATACTGTCTCGATCTTGCAGAGGTGGATGTGTTGGTGTTCGGCCCTGAATTTATCGGCCGTGTCGAGGGCATCGCTGACGAGATCAGCAAGAACAGACTGCTGTTCTATGTGGGAGAGAACTGCCCCACCTTCGCTGAGCATTACGACAGCCTGGCGGCTAACTGCTCCAGTGTTTCGCCTGATATCAAGCTCACTGACGAGGATGACGCGGCTATCTATTTTTCTTCGGGTACAACAGGCTTCCCGAAGGCAATACTTCACAATCACGAGAGCCTTATGCACTCCTGCAAGACCGAGCAGAACCACCACGGTCAGACAAAGGACGATGTTTTCCTCTGCATCCCTCCGCTGTATCACACTGGTGCTAAAATGCACTGGTTCGGCAGCTTTTTAGTAGGCGGCAAGGCGGTGCTGCTGAAGGGCGTTAAGCCTAAATATATCCTCGAGACCGCTTCCGCAGAGAAGTGCAGCATCGTATGGCTGCTGGTTCCGTGGGCGCAGGATATCCTTGACGCTATCGACAGAGGCGAGCTTGACCTGAACGATTATCAGCTCTCCCAATGGAGACTCATGCATATCGGCGCTCAGCCCGTGCCTCCCAGCCTTATCGCACGCTGGAAGGAGAAGTTCCCGAATCATCAGTATGATACTAACTACGGTCTTTCCGAATCCATCGGTCCCGGATGCGTACACCTCGGCGTGGAGAACATCCACAAGGTCGGCGCCATCGGCAAGGCAGGCTACGGATGGCAGACAAAGATCGTTGACGAGAACGGAAACACTGTGGAAAGAGGCGGCGTAGGCGAGCTTGCGGTATTTGGCCCCGGCGTTATGACCTGCTACTACCGTGACGAAAAGGCAACCTCCGAGACCATCCATGACGGCTGGCTGTTCACAGGCGATATGGCGCAGGAGGACGAGGACGGCTTCATCTTCCTCGTTGACCGTAAAAAGGACGTTATCATCAGCGGCGGTGAGAATCTTTATCCCGTTCAGATTGAGGACTTCCTGAGATCGCACCCTGCCATCAAGGATGTTGCTGTTATAGGTCTGCCCGACAAGCGTCTCGGCGAGATCGCAGCTGCGATAATCTCCGTCAAGGACGGCATGACCTGCACCGAGGATGATATAAAGGAATTCTGTGGCAAGCTGCCCAGATACAAGAGACCTCATAAGTACATCTTTGCAGAGGTTCCCAGAAATCCCACAGGCAAGATCGAAAAGCCAAAGCTCCGTCAGATCTACTGCGGCGAGAGCCTTGTAGCATCCCAGAACAGAGGTTAAGATACTGTATATCACAAGCCACTCCGATGAATGCATCGGGGTGGTTTTTTGTGTGTTGATTCAAATTAATGACGAGCTTTCGCTCGTCAAATCCCGATTTGTCATGTCATTTGCGGTGTGGTAAATCGGAATTTGTAGGCGCATTTTAAAAGGGGATCAGTGGCAAACGTAGTGGTTTTGCGCAGCAAAATCGCATTCCCATTAGGGGAATGCGAAATGGAGTTTGCGCCCCGCGTAAGCAGTGTAAGCGCAGCGTCACTGC
>JAZKZL010000149.1:0-5399 GCA_045612645.1 Oscillospiraceae bacterium | reverse complement strand
ATTTTGTTAAGCTTATGAATGAAAAATATGTGGTTATAATCTATATCAAACGCGATAATTTTGCTCCGTATACTCATGTTGAAGATGAGAAAAATTATAAAATGTATAAACGAGTTGGTAATAGGAAACAGACCATAACATATACGGAGTTGAAAAATATGTTTAATCAATCTCTATCATTAGATAAGGAAATCTACAAATATCGTATGGAGCGTATTGAGCATTTCCGAAGTCAAGCTGAATCCGAATTAAAAGATGATATTTATTCTCGTTTTTTATTACTGCATATCATTCCTGAAACATTTTTAGATTCCAGCTATAATCATAATATGTTAATACTAGAGAAAATGCATAAAGTGTCATTTTCTCAATTGTTTGAAGCGTTTAACTGCTCTGCAAGATCAGTGCCATGTGTTGATGGCTTGAAGTCACGAGGGTCTGCTAATTTTTATAGCAATCATGAATGTTTTATCAATAATAATGGCATCGTTGAATGCTTTATGCCGTTGAGATATTATATAGATGTGCTTGATTACAATTCTAATAAAACCATAATTCATAAACGAGATGTATGGGATGCAATAGAAAAAGTGTACAAAGCGTATTTTAACACATTTCAATCCATTTATAAAGATGCACGCATTTTCGTTGGTATATCCATAATTGGGTGTAAAGGTATAATAGGCGAGTTTATAGATTCAGGCTTTGGTTACATCGGTCAAATTGATAGAAATACAGTATTGTGTTCTCCTGTTGTATGTGATAATATGAACAATGATGCTGAGATAGATATGTTAACTAAAAAGTTATATATTGAATATCTAATTTCTATCGGTTCGAAACATAATGATGAATTAAACAAATTAATTGATGAAGTGTATAATATTTGAAGGACTTTATCAAAGCAGTTACATTAGACAGTACCGTTAATTTATTTACCTTATGAATTCATATATCAATTTCTTGAAACAAAGGAGAGTGTAGCGATGACAGTGAAAAAAATACACATACAATGGGAGAGTTATTATAATCGGAGCAATATATTCGCAATTTTTCCAACTGTCTTACTGATTATATCTGCATATTTGTTTGGCTGTGGTTTCGTCCATCTTATAGTGGCTGAAACAATACTAATTATTTCTTCGCTGATATGTATTATACTATTAGCAATTGAAGAACATAACAAAAACAAACTGATAAATGATCGCAACAATTTATCGCAATTTTTAGAAATTATTATAGATAATTATAGTGAAAAAGATCGTTTCGGTAAGAGAAGACTTAATAAACAAATGATGTTAGCATCGCACCTTAAGCACTTATTAAGTTTGTATCCAAATCAAGGCGATGATGCCTGTTCAGAATCACGCAAAGAATTATATGAGTTTATTGACAGTGGTCTGCATATAAATAATGAAAATCAATTTTTAGAACTTTGTAAAATATGTCATAATAATCAGACAAAAAGCGCGAAATTATATTTTGAACCAAATGATAATATTGATCGCTCCGATATTACTTCAACTACATTCAGATTTATCGTGTATAATATTAAAAGGGGCATATTTATCTTTTTGTTAATTGCATTAGTACTTATAATCTTTGTAGGTTGTTTTCAAAATATTATTGATTGCATTGGATTTGATAAGGAACGTTTTGATTTAACTAATACTATTGTATTTGATTCGGCAACAGTTTTGTTGTTGTTTTTTGAAATCAAACAGGGGTATTAGTATTAAGGGACATCTCATCACCAAAGGCGGTTATATATAATAGATAATTCGAAAATGTTTGGTTTTTAGTTCACCCTTGATGTTAATGCTTTGTATCTTTAAATAAATATGCAACGATTCATTGAGCGGTGAATCAGTTTATGGAGTACATTGATAAGATAATCTAAAAAATATAAAATATGATCAATCCTTCGCAAAACGCCCCTTTTCCGAACATAGATTTACGGACGGGTTTCCGGACGAAAAATCCCCTGAAATCGATAGGTTTTCAGGGGATAAATTTTTGTCCGTAAAACGAACGTTTTTCGGAATGACCTTATTCATTGTACATACATCATTATAGAATTAAAACTGCTCCAAAGCCGATTTATGGCAATGGAGCAGTTGTTTTATACACTGTAATATCTCTGGTTTTTGCTCTTTGGCTTATCGGGCAAGGTCATTTTCAGCCTGCCGTCGGCTATCAGCGGATGGACTAGCTTTGTCATGACATAATTGATCGACAGTTGCCCTTCGTAAAAATCCGAAAGCTCTGCACGGTTTCTAGGAGTTTTACAGAAGTTCAGTAGCTTGGCTTCTTCACTGTTATCAGCAGGAGTGTTTGCATATCCTGAATTATAGAGCGTTACCCTGAATACGCCTCTTTCGCTTTCGAATTTCGGGGCAGGAAGTCCCGCTTCTTTCATAGCTGCGAGTACAGTCGGGATGCCGCTGTAACGATTTTCTGTTATCTCCATAATTTCAAGAGCACCTGCAAGGAATGGATTTCGAGTATCGGCAGATACCTTTCCAAGCTGATCCAGTGTCATTCTTCCGTAAAGACCACCGGGGTTCTCGATTTCCAAACGGTCAGAGAACATTTTGATCGTTATAGGTGTAGTATCAGTATGAATACTGTAATCCCTGTGAACAAGGGCATTGATAATTAGCTCTCTAACAGCGATTATAGGGTATTCAGTCTTGTCTGCTCTTTTGCCTGTGTCAGGATCTATTATAGTCTTTACTTTCATATTCCTTTTCACAAATTGCAACGCAGAATCAAGCATCTGTGTTATAGTGCCGTCAATTTTGACATTATCTATGAAGCGTTCTCCTACATCACTGGAGTTACCGATCTCAGTTCCTGTAACAGATACTGCTGTCACACACAGCTGAGGATAAAAAGCCTGAGGGTACAGTGAAAACAGCATTATTCCTGTAAGTGTAGGCTTGTCATCAGCAGTAAATCCCTGAATAGAGCAAAGCTTATCTTCAGGTAATGCGGCGAGATTGGTCTTTTTTAGTGGAAGCTCTATCAGGTATTTTTTCAGATAATCGGTACGGATTTCATTTATGTCGGCTCTGTCGTTGGTACGAAGCTCATCATGGATTTTCTTTTTGAACGCTTCGTAGCTGTAGACCTCGTATTCGGTCATTCGTCTGTCGCCGTCACCTACACGGATATATGAGCCTTTCAATCTTCCTGCGCCTCTGTAAAAGCAAGGCTTCTGAAAATTATCGATCTCCTGGATCTCGGCACAAACTACGGTCTTACCGTCTATATCTACAACGGTACACAACGGACGAAGCTCAGGCTCCATCTGAATACTCTGCTCCATGATCTTTTTCTGCAAGTCAGCAGCATCGTATACACCGCAGACAGAATAATCTTCACGCTCGTCGATTCCGAATATGATAGTGCCTCCACCAGATTGATTAGAGAATGAGGACAATGTATCAAACAGCTTAGGGCAATCTACTTTCGCAGATTTGATCTCAATAGTGTTGCTTTCGCATTTTGTCTTTTGAATGAAATTTACAAGTTCCAGTATCTCGGATCGTATCATTTTCATCACCCCTTTACTAAATTATACGAATTTTTTTTAGAAATGTCAAGAGAAATTCGTATAAATTGTTATAAAATTCGTATAAAATATCGCGGAATTCGTATAAATTCGATTTTTGTGCTGAATGCAATCGTAATGTTTATAAATATAAACATTATTCGAAGAATTGTCTATATATTTAAACGTTATTTATCAATGTGTTTGCGGCTATTTTGTTTATTATTAGATAATGGAAAGGGATTATATACGCTGTATCAACATTGCGTACCTTCACAACACTTCAATCGCCTAAACATAACAGTAAAAACCTAAAGGAGGTACTGCAATGCTTGACAATGACGATATAGTACAGATTATCATGGAATATGGACAGCAGCTTCTGGTACTACGGCGATGCCCTGACTGCCGTATTACAAAAGCACACTTACAGCAGCTGGAGGAGACAATGCACTCATCAGAGTTCAAAGCACTTGTCAGAGTTGATGCTGATGATATCATTCAGATGTTAAGGGATAATTTACAATAAGGGGGATAACTATGTTTGATGATTACAATGATATGATAACTGTTGAGGAGCTTTGCTATATGCTCCGTATCGGCAGGAACAAGGCTTATGAGCTTCTGCGTAGCGGCAGGATAGGAGCATTCCGTGACGGACGGCTCTGGATGATACCAAAGGTGGCTGTTATCGAATATATTAATTCTAACAGAAAATGATCAATACCCGATAGCTCAGGCGGCTATCGGGTATCGTCTGCCAAAAAACTATTTGACATCAAAAAATCACATCTGCTACAAGGAAAACAGGCTTAATATTGTCTTAATGGTACTTGTCGCAATAACGAGCATTAAGCAATGCCGTTTGATGTGATTTCATTCCGAAACAGGTCAGCCACTATACTTGTACTTTAATAGTGTTCATTTTGTGTTTTTTAATATTTTTAGTATCCTGAACTGTCGTGTGCGGATGAGTGTGGGAAGCAGTGCGTTAAGTTTTATAAGCAAAAATGCTGTTTTTCAGTCTATATCGCCATTATACTCTCTGACCACATGATTTATGTAATTTTTGAGCATATAAGAGTCGATATAACCTTCACTGTACATTTTTCCGTCCACATAGCTCACAGTATTCATTGCAAAGTGAATATGCAGATTATCAGTGTCCTCATGAACACCGAAAACTATCTGATATGTATCAGAATAGTACCTGCAAATTCTATATGCTATAACGTTAAGCTCTGCTGCACAAAATCCATAGGCGTTATCAAAGCTGACAACAAAATGTCTTACCAGCCGTCCGTGTTCTTTTCCGAAATACCTTTTGACATATCTCATATCATCTGCGATATGATCGATACGGGTGTTAGGACTGCCACAGTATCTGAGCGGTCTGCCCTCCTTGTCATGGGTAACATATCTGGTTACACAATATAAGCTATGTGATTCTTTGTAGGACTCATTCATAATTTGCACAACAGGTTGCATACTTCCTCAATCTCCTCTCCGATAAGTTCGACCACATCCTTGCTGTACAGACTTTGAGGTGCTTCAAGAAATCCCTTTATAGAAATCAGTCTGCACATTATTTCAGGAGGTACACCTGTTCCATTCTGAGATGCAATCTTCTCTAAATAATTACCGATAGATAAATGATTATCCTTTGCGTTTTGTGATAACAGCTCATATTGATGATCTGTCATTCTGATGGATCTGACTTTTGCTGCTTCATTGTTCATGATTTTTTGTCTCCTTATTTACTAGGTTATAGTCTTTTTATATACTTAATTATCTTATATATAGTAGTTTTATATAATATATTTACTATTATTTATACTATATT
>JAZKZL010000148.1:0-1870 GCA_045612645.1 Oscillospiraceae bacterium | reverse complement strand
AGGAAACAACGATGCCTGTGGGCTTGTGGATAAGACGAACCGCAGAGGAGGTCTTGTTTACCTTCTGACCGCCCGCACCGCTGGCTCTGTACACTTCCATTTCAATATCATCGGGGCGGATATCGACCTCAACGTCCTTTTCAAGCTCGGGCATTACCTCAACGGATGCAAAGGATGTCTGACGTCTGCCTGCAGCGTCAAACGGGGAAACTCTTACCAGTCTGTGAACGCCATGCTCGGATTTCAGAAAGCCGTATGCATTAAAGCCCTGAATGTGGATGGATGCGCTCTTGATGCCTGCCTCATCGCCGTCAAGAATATCCAGAATCTCGGTCTTGAAACCGTGACGGTCTGCCCAGCGTGTGTACATTCTCAGCAGCATGGAAACCCAGTCCTGAGCCTCTGTGCCGCCTGCACCTGCATGGAAAGAAAGGATGGCATTGGAGCTGTCATACTCGCCTGTCAGCAGAGTAGCCAGCTTCTGAGCCTCCAGCTCTGCCTTTACCTGTTCGGCAAGCTCCTTCACCTCGTCCACCATGCTGTCGTCCTCGGATTCCTCCGCAAGCTCGATCATGGTGAGAACATCCTCGTGGTTTGGCTTCAGCTTCTCATATCCCGAGATGGTAGCCTTGTACTGTCCGATCTGCTGCTGAACAGCCTGTGCGCTTTCGGGATCGTTCCAGAACTCAGGCTCTGTGGATTTCATCTCCAGCTCATCCATCTTGATCTTTATTCCCTCAAGGTTGAGAGCGCCCTTCAGCTCCTCTATCTCGGGAGCGAGAGCCTCCATTGCAAGTCTTATTTCATCGTACTGTATCATATTATCTCCTAATGAAAAATTATTTTATCTGAGAATTATCCCATTATCCTTATTAGTATATCACAATTGCCGATATTTTGCAATACCTGCGGGGAATATTTTGATTTTGTGTTGACAAATACCGCATGCTATGCTACAATATACCTATCAAGCGAAAGGCAGGTGAATGATATGAGAAAGTATAACTTACCCAAGGGAGATATCTGTCATTCACATTCTGCGTTCTGATGCGGTCAGCTGTGCTGTGATAAATCCAAATGCTCCCTTTTCGGGGGCATTTTTTGTTGACCGCATGAGGAAAATTATGAACAGATTAACTTTTATTCAGATTGAAAAGAACAACAACGAGCATTATGAAACCGCAAAAAAACTCTGGATCCCATTCAGTATTGAGCTTGACGAACACGAGGGCATCACTGAAACCGAAGAAGAGATGCTCCATGACCTTACCAGGCGCATCAATATCCAAGGCAACAGACCTACTATGCACTTTGAAATTGCCTATTCGGATAGCGAGCCTGTTGGAATTGCGATGTTTGCTATTGATACCGGAACAGTGTATGGCTTGCTGGAAAGCGGCTATGGCGTTATTACAGGGTTCTATATCAAGCCCGAATACCGCCGCTTGGGATACGGCAAGGAATTTTACACACACATTGAACGTACGTTGAAAAACGATGGTGCGCCAAAAATCTATCTTACACCCGATGGTGTTACCGGTGAGCCATTCTGGACTGCTCTTGGCTTTGAAAACAGCGGAAAATTCGATCCCGATGACCAAAAATTCATCTATATCAAGGATTGCAAGCTTGATGAAAAGGCGGTGATCGAATGAAAATATTTTCACTGAAAGCACATCCCGAACTCGCCGAACAAGCTCTATCCTGCTGCAAAACGCACTGGAGCGCCGTCTTTGAGAGCTTTCGCAGAACTGCCGAACAGAGCCTAACCACCGACATATTTCCACAGACATGGCTGCTTATGGGAGGTAGAACTGACACCGAGATTCTCGGCTTTTATCAGCTTGTATCGAATGACGGACTGACTCAT
>JAZKZL010000147.1:0-28459 GCA_045612645.1 Oscillospiraceae bacterium | reverse complement strand
TGTTGACGATTTTTGTATATTGTGAATCCTTCCTCGTTTATTATACCATCTGCCACTAAAAATCTTTCTTCATCTTCTTTTAATACTACCTGTACATGATTAGTGTCGGTGGAACAAGCAATTATTTGAAAATCTGTTTTGTTCTTAGCGTCATTCATACCATTTGAACCAACACCATATACGCCAACTATAAACCATATAATCATAGCAGCTATAATCATTAAATACGCTTTTCTAGGATTTGCATCAACTTGCGGTTTCTTTTTCTGAATGCACTCATCGATAGCATTTATAATAGCTACCAAAACACCAAGTCCATATAAAATAAACCATATTAATAGAGTTGCTTCTATTGAGTGAGAAAACTGTTGCAAGCCAACCCACAACAGAACACCAAGAACAGCTATTACAATTATTCTACAAACTATTATACACCATTTTGGCCATTTAAACTTAAAGGGATATATTGCAATAATAATAGGAATGATATTTGAGAACATCAACACAGATCCAATGCACAGCATCATTATTACAAATAAAACGCCATTCATATTACTGACATCTATCCAAGTATCATTGATAGAGAAATGCTGATTAAAAAAGTATTGATAAGCATATATCAAAAGCGCTAAATAACCGCTGATTGCAGCTGTTGTAAGCGTTAGTATAAGCTCTAATGCGCCTGAATGATCCTCAACGCTTTTAAGTAACCCAGATTTATTGGATGTGATGATATTATTGTTGGTTTCATTGGCAGAACTCACATTTTCAGATTCTATATTATCATTATTCGCCAAACTTGTTGGAGTATCTTGAATTGCACCAATTTGATTAGGGTTTTCATTATGATCATCATTATTGTTTACTGTTGATATAACTCTTTTCACCCGTACTCTATGTGATACTAAATTTGTCATATGTAAAATTCCTTTCTGTTATAAATAAATAATTTATGGTGATATAGTCTATCCCCAAAGCACTTCATCAAAATAATCCTGCAATACCTCAAGGCACTTGAACTCCTCATCGTTTCTGCACCAAGTATTACGGGCAGAAAGATACAGCTCACGCTCCATCGGCAAATCAGTCACGGTCTTGAAAAGCAACTCGTCCCCCCAATATTGCTGCCAGCTATTCTGCGGCAGGAAAGCTACACCCATATTTCTTTTCATCAAATCAAGCAGAACAGATTTCGAATCCACACTAATAATGTTGTCGGGTATAAAATCCGCCTTGCAACAGTAATACCGCACGATTTCCTCATAAGGAACATAATTGATGAAAGAAGAATTCATCAGATCTCTCTTGCGCATTTTTGCTAGCTTTGCCAACGGATTATCCTTGTGAATAATTACTCCAATTGCCTCCGAAAACGACCAGTGCCGAGCCTGCATACCCTGTTTGCTAACGCTACTGAATAGCTTTATATCCCATTCCTTGTCATTAGCCGATGCAATACGCACCTGTATTTCAGGAAGCTGCCCATTCAGCCTGTTTAGAATCGCAGGGATATGATCTATAAGATCTTCAAAGGCTATTGTAATCGCTTTTTTCTCCTCACCCTTGACCTCTGCTAGCTTCATTGTTATTTTATCAAGGCTGGTGCATATCTCATCACAATGAAAATACATTATCTCTCCTGCCTTGTTTATAGCGAGTTTTTTACCAACACGCTCGAAAAGCTGCACTCCAAGCTCATCTTCAAGACGCTTCAGGTTCTGACTTAATGTAGCTTGTGTAAGACCTAGCGTTTCTGCTGCCTTTGAAATATTCTCTGTTCTTGCAATTTCTCTGAACTGTTTTATCTGTTGTAATTCCATATAAACCTCCATATATAGATTTCTATGCATATAGAATACAGCAATTAACTATAATCCTATAATTCTATATGCCTGTTCCCGTCCGTATAGTAAGTAAGCAGGAATAGTATGGTGAAGCCATACTACCTAACACCGCCTGCGTTCGGCGAAGCTGAACATCAGGAGCAGGGTGGACGCTTGCGTCCACTCGGCGACCAACTTTATATGCCAAAGGCGTTGCAGGCGGGTCTCTTTTTGAAAATGTGGTGTTAATTGAAGCTCACTTTCTTCTCATAAAAACAACCAAAATGGGTGCAGTTTTTGACGCTGCACCCAGAGAATCACTTGGCATTTTTGCCTTTCTTGCCTTGATCGTTATTCCATTCAAGGAATTTCTTCTTGTTTTCGGGCTTGCTGTAAAACTCGTTTACTCTTACAAGCAGCTCCTTGGCAAGCTCATCAGCCTCGTGCTTCTTAATTGATGCGATATCAATGCTGCAATTCAAGATAGCACCTCCGAATTGACAAACGAAGATAACGCTATGAAAGTTTCATATATATGATACTTCTCCTATATGTCAAGTAGGTGTAATAAATGTAAAAATTCAGCGAAAACTGAATTTTCTTTTTTAAGCACCTTGAAATTCTGACAACAAAGGTATATAATACATATATAAGGAGTTGGTAGAATGTTTTGTAAGATATTCAGCAAAAGACTTTCCGAGGTTATGAAATTAAATAATAAAAAGCAGATCGATATAGTAAACGATCTGAATATCCCTCGTTCAGCAATTAGCCAATATCTTTCAGGTTTGTACGAGCCGAAAATAGAGCGTGTAAAGCAGCTTGCTGATTATTTCGGTGTTACCGAAGAATGGCTTATGGGATATACAAATGATCCGCAAGGTCGAGTGCTATTAAACAATCACGACTCAGAAAAGGCTCTGTCAAGCGAATCAACACTTGAGGACGAGCCAGGCGCACAGATGGACGCAGCTATCGGCAAGAGGATATTCTCTTTGAGAAATCAGCTAAGGCTTACCATACAGGAGGTCTCCAAGCGTGGCGGTTGTCCTATTAAAAAGATAAAAGCAATAGAGGATGGCTCGATTGACTTCTTTCCTCGTGATATTCAGAAGATCGCTAACGGTCTTGGCATTGATATCGAAGCAATACTGAACTGGGATCAGAAACAGGTGAATAAGTATACCCAATTCGATGATGCATTTATTATCACTGAAAAGGAAAGACAGCTTATTCTTGCATATCGGACATTCAGAGATATTCAGCCGATAATCGACAAGATCCTTGACCTACCAGAAACAACCCCTGAAACAAAGCTACACAAGACAGTCCTTTACAAAGAGAAATGAGGCGATAAAAATGGGACGAAAGAAAAAGAACGAAAATAATGAAAATGAAGTTCAAAGAGCCGTTATATATGCACGATACAGCGATGGTCCCGACCAGCGTGACGAAAGCATAGTAGGACAGCTACGTGATTGCAGGCGGCTGGCAAAAGAATTGAACTGTGTTGTAGTCAAGGAGTATATTGACAAAGGAATCAGCGGCAGAACTACCGAAAAGCGCCCCGAATTTCAGCAGATGCTTCGCGACGGCGACAAGAAGCTGTTTGATGTTGTTATCACTTGGAAGATGGACAGATTATCCCGAAACCGATATGATAGCGCAACTATCAAGCAGCGTCTGAAAAAATCGGGCATTAAGATACGCTATGCAAAGGAGCATATTCCTGACGGACCTGAAGGAATACTTATGGAGAGCGTTCTTGAGGGTATGGCGGAATGGTACAGTGCCAATCTTGCACAGAATGTACGCAGAGGTATGTATGACAGTGCTCTTGAAGGAAAGCACGTCGCAGGCTCTGTTCCGTTTGGATTGCTTCTTGACGAAAACAAGCACTACATCATTGATGAGAAGAGGGCACCTATCGTTCGTGAGGTGTTTGAACGATACGCAAAGGGAGAACCTGTTACCCACATTACAGAGGATCTTAACCGCCGAGGCATTAAAAAAAGATATAAGCCCTACACTTGGGGAAAGACCTCTCTCCGCAGTCTTATCAAGAACGAAAAGTACATTGGCATCTACCGTTATGAGGATATTGAGCTTAATTGCATACCGCCTATTGTATCCAAAGAGCTTTTTGAGGCTGCCGCAAAGAGAGTTAAAGCACCGCAAAGATCAAACTCTCAAACACTGTCCGATGTTGACTATATGCTGACAGGAAAGCTGTTCTGTGGTGAGTGTGGCGATACGATGCACGGAATGAGTGGTACAGGAAAAAGTGGTCGCAAATGGTATTACTACGCCTGTCACAGCCAACGAGCAAGAAAATGCCACAAGAAAAGCATACGCAAGGACGAGCTTGAGCAGTATGTAATCAGAGAAACTGTTGATACCGCATTACAACCGCAGATTATGGAATACATTGTAAATAAGGTGATGGAGATACAGCGACAGGAAAAGGATAACTCCGTTCTCCGAAATCTTCAGAAAGAGCTTAAAGACACCGAGGATTCGATCAGCAACATTCTAAAAGCGATCGAAAAGGGAGTGTTCAGTGAATCAATAAGCAACCGTCTGAACGAGCTGGAACAACAAAAGCAGCAGCTCATCGAGGGTATAGCCGCAGAGGAATATCAGACACCTCATTATACCGAAGAGGAACTGTATTTCTGGCTTGAACAATTCAAGGACGGTGAGATCGAAGATCGTCACTATCAGAAAACGATAATCTCCAAATTTGTTCACTCCGTTTATGTGTTTGATGATAAGATAAAAATCGCATACAACTACTGCAAGGATAGCAATTCGCAGGAGATACAGCTTAACGATATCATATCTGCAAGATACTGTCCCATAAGCTCATCGGAATCGGCTTCCGATGAGCCTTGCGATATGTTCGAGGTCTGTGGTGACAGGTCCACCATGGTTACCCATAATCCATAATATGGGAATAGAAAACACCCTTCGTCGTTGGCGGAGGGTGTTTTACTGTAATTATTTCCACTTGTATATCTGAATGAAAATATTGAAGGTTTTACAAAAGGGTTTGTGATAACAATACAATGATAATTGACTTGATACTCGTGAAATCCATAAGCAGGCTCGGCGAAACACTTTTCAGTCCTGCAAGCTTGTAATGAGCTGAATATGTTGAGTATTGAAGTATATACAGAAAAATCGCTGATGGCAAACTAGAAATAGTCCCCGAGTAAGCAGAAGATGTAAAGCTGATACATTTTTTGGAATGACCAAAAGTATCTTTGCGGGAGATTGCAGAAGGTTTATCTTTTTTTCACGGTACGCATTCTGTTATAAAGTGTTTCTCTGTCAGCTTCAACACAATTCACCTGCTTAAGTATCATTCCGATAGTGTCCTGCGCTGTATATTCATAGCTTGTGAGAATTGCTGTCCACGGTAAATCATTTTCAGCAAAAAACTCACTCAATAATTTTTTCAGCTTGTCATTCTCCATGATAACCTTGACAGAAGTATTTTCTCCATAAGAATACGGTGACTCAACATCGGCGTACACCGTACAGCTTGCCTGCACATCACGTGATGAAAGACCTGCGTGGATTTCGTAGAAGCCCTCCTCCATAGTCCACTTGTGCAGGTTGGGGTCATAGCTTTCAAAATCGTGACGGCTCAGGGTAAAGGAGACCGTCTTTTTCTCATTCGGCTCAAGATGGATTTTTCTGAATGCTTTCAGCTCACGTGGGGGCTTTGTAAGCGTACTTACCGTATCGGAAACATAGATCTGAATTACGGTTTTTCCCGCATAACAGCCATTGTTTATGATCTCTGCATTTACGGTTACACGATCGGTAAAGGTGTCCGCTTGTGCAGTCAGTCTTTCGATTGCGAAATCCGTGTAGGAGAGTCCGTGCCCGAAAGGATATAACGGCTCGATCTTTCTTGTGTCATACCAGCGATAGCCAATGAAAACACCCTCGCCGTAATGCACCTGCATACCGTCACCTGGGAAATTCAGATAAGTCGGCATATCCTCGATACGCTTCGGGAATGTAATGGGGAGTTTTCCCGAGGGATTGACCTTTCCGCAAAGGCAGTCTGCAAGAGCATTTGCGCCCTGCATACCTGGAAGGAAAACGCAAAAAATTCCATCAAAGCGCTTCTCCCAGCCGTCAAGTGCAACAGGCGCACTTATATTCAGCACAAGTATTTTCTTCATGCTTCGGCGGTCAGCTTCGGCAAGAAGCGTTTCCCACTCCTGCGTGATATGCCTGGGAACAGCAATATCCTTTCGGTCATTACCCTCTCTGCCTGCAAGACTGTATACATAAACTAGCGTGTCCGAGCTTTCATCAATGCCGCCTAGCGAAACTCCTGCGAAACGCTTTGAAAGCGCCTTGCAAAAAGAAACATTGCGGTTTGTATTGATGCCTGCACTTCCCTCGCCGCAGGTCAGCAGATATTCGGCGTGTTCGCCGTACAATGCAATTTTTGCGATTGATGAAAGCGGAAGAGCCTTTTCATTTTTCAGCAGTACTATTCCCTCAGCAGCCGCATTGTATGCCGCCTTATTCGTTTCTTCAAGGGAAATCTCGCCCTCGGCAGGCTTTGCATATTTTTTAGCAAGTTCTGCAATACGGCTTGCGGAAACGCTAAGCGCTTCGGGGGAGAGCGTTCCTTCCTCAAATGCGGCAGTTAATGCGTCGGGAGCGATCGGTCCTGGCATTGCGAGGTCGTTGCCAGCATTGACAGCAGCGGCAGGGTGATAAACCGCATTCCAGTCGGACATTACTACGCCCTCGAAGCCCCACTCCTTGCGAAGCATATCGTAAAGCATGGCACGGTTTTCGGTACAGGGAATGCCGTTGATCTGATTGTATGCGCTCATCACCGTTTCCACACCTGCTTCCACGCAAGCCTTGAATGCGGGAAAATACAGCTCGTGGAGCGCACGATCGGGGATATGCTCGTTGATGTTCATACGGTTGGTCTCCTGATGGTTTGCGGCAAAATGCTTGACATTTGCGGCAACTCCCTCCTCCTGCAAGCCCTTTACAAGTGACGGTGCAAGAGCCGATACAAGGCAGGGATCCTCAGAATAGCCCTCGAAAAGACGGCCGTTTCGGATATCACGATGAAGATTTACATTCGGAGTTCCAAGCAGAATATTGATACCGTAGGAGCGTGCTTCCTTACCGAGAGCAATACCTGTATCGTAGATCGCTTCGGGATTCCAGGTTGCGCCAAGCATGATTCCGGGAGGATAACAGCCAGGCGGCTTCAGATTCGGGTTGCGCTCGTGAAGCTTCTGCACAATGAAATCGTATAATTTTCTTGAGCTTTCATCGGGAAGATCGTCGGGAGTATAATAATATTTCAACACATTTCTAAGGTCGCTTCCACCTATGCCGTCAAGACCGCTGCTGCTTAAAAAATCACCGAAAAGCTGTTCGAAATTGATACCCGTACCACCGTCGAGAAGCTGCAGCCTCGGTATGTCCTTTTCGGGAATTTCTGCTGTTCCGAAGAATGAAGCGCCGTTTACAAGGCGAATCTGCTCCTTAGTGGTGAGATAGTGTATGTTTTTAGGCATGGGATTCGTTCCTTTCGTTTTTATTTGTATTAGTAAGATTTTTCGCCCAGCGGTATTGCTTGTGATCTGGATATACCGCAGGAGCTTAATCATGCATCAACATTGATTACAATATAATTATATAGCATATACAAAAATAAGTCTATAGTATTATACCGAATTTATATAACAAAAGTACAAAGAAACGCAAATTGTGTTTTTTTAGATGTAATGGCAGAGGATGTTTTTGTAAAACGCATCTATTATAATTGCAAAAACTTCATATATGTGCTACAATATATACAAGGTTGATTAAAAACAAATTTACTGCAGCGAAACCCGAACAGTGTATTTGTTGTTTTCTACAATAATGAATTACCAAAATCATCAATAAGGAGGCAAATTATGAGCAGCTTTGAAGACCTCAGAATAGTTGACAATTTCTATCAGACATCACTTTATTTCCCTATGCCGACAGTCATCATCAGCACCCTCTGCGAGGACGGTACAACAAATCTCGGTCCGTACTCCCTTGTGCAGCCGTATTATGTGGCAGGTAAGGATTACTATGCAATGCTTCTGTGCTGCAGAAACTCATCAAATACAGCGCAGAACATTCTCAGAAACGGAAAATGCACTCTGAATTTCATCGACGACAAGCCCGCCACCTTCAAGGAGGCTGTAAAGCTGTCGTGGCCTGGAGATAAGCCCTCCGAAAAGATGCCCAAATGCAAATTCAGACTGGAGAAGAGCCTGCTTGAAGAAGCAACAGGAGAAGCAAGACCGATGGTTCTGACCGATGCTATCGAAGCTATAGAATGTACCTGGATGCACGAGCTTGACGGTGCTGACAGAGATCAGCCAGGCGAGCTGAACGGATATGAGGGCCCATATCACGATTTCAATGGTATTACCAGCAAATTCGGCGCACACTTTATTCTTCGCATAGATAAGATACTTATGAAAAAGAAATACAAGGACGCTATCATCAACGGCGTAAAGGCTAAGGATTTCCCTCCCCTCCCTGTTGACTATGGTTATCGCGATTCCAAGAATTTCTGGTTCCACAGAAAGGCACGAATGAGAGCAGATCTTCTGCAGATGAGAGAGGCTTCCCTTGAATCCGTCCGCTATGCGGCTGATCGTGCTGACGACAAGGTAAAGTTCACCGATGACGCTCTTAAAACCGTTCTCGCCGTGCCGCGTGTATTCCTGCCGCTCGTTCTCAAGGGCTGTGTTGACTGGGCCAAGGAGAACGGCGTAGAGCTTATAACTGCAGAACATATGCAGATCATCAATGATAAAAGAGCTAAGGAAAAAAACAAGAAATAATTCCTGCGCTTTTGTCTGAGTACCAGAACACCTTTCGCTTCGGCGGAGGGTGTTTTTATGCTCGGACATAATGTGCATCTCATACATCAGAAACTGTCACATACGCAACGGTCATATTGCAATTTTCAGCTGACCTTGCTATAATGAAATCATCTTAAGAAACAAAGGAATCATAGCTACCGTGATCGATGCAATTCAATCGCGGTATTTTTGTTTGTTTCATTGACTCCGATTCAACTATAGGTTGGTTTTTGGCTGTTTCCATACCGATAATAGAGTTATAGTTGTTATTTTGCATTTACAACAACCGATATTTGTGATATACTGTATACAACACAACCGAAAGGGGTTTTGAAATATGGATACAACATTCTCTGTTCAGCTTCAGAAGCTTCGCAAGGAAAAGGGAATAACCCAGGACATCCTCGCCTCTCATCTCGGAGTAAGTCCGCAGGCGGTCAGCAAATGGGAGAACGGGAGCTATCCCGACGGCGACCTGCTTCCTCAGATAGCGGATTTCTTCGGCGTTTCAATAGATCATCTTTACGGCAGAGCCACGAATGAGCTCTCGCTTGAACAGCGTATACTCGACCAACTGCAGAGTATTGAGATCAAGAAAAAGGGCAGCAAATACGACCACGATGAATACTTTGAGCAGATGATGAAGATACTGTGGTCGATGCAGGTGGCAAGCTGGCGTTCAGAGAATGTATATTATGACAGAAAAGTAATTGACGACGATAAGAACGGTTACCTTGCCTCACAGCTGAACCTGAATTGCGGAACAGCCTTTATGTCCTTGAACAAAAGCCTTGAGTATTATATGCTGATAAAAGAACCCGAAAACGGATTTGCAAGGTATTTTTCGGATGAGCAGAGGCTTAATGACATGACAAAGCTTTTCAGATTTTTCGGTGATAAGGATAATCTAAAGATCACGCTATTTATGATGAGCCTGAAATGGGACGAAAGCGTGCGGTCGCAGACTATTGCAATACAGCTTGATATCCCTGTTGAAAAGGTCGAAAAAGCACTCGAATTTCTTACAGATTCAGTTGTAAAGTACACTTTTTCCAAGGCACAGATCATTAACGAATTTAACAAAAGCGAAAGTATCTATCACGCAGCCCACACACGTACCGTTATGCCTCTGATGGTGCTTGTGGCGGTTGACGGTATGTTGAAAACCCCGCAAAGTTATTCCATGCAGACGTGCAGTCGTGAGGACGGCGGAGAGTGGATCCACAGAAACGAGCTTGCCTTTATCAAAAACGGCAAAAAGGAGTAAACCATGAAAAAGAAAGAAATAAAAGAGGAGAATAAAAATCCGCTTCATAAGGATTACGGCGTACTGAGCAACACACGCTATGTGCTAAAAGCAATGATAAGCCACAATAAATGGTTTCTGGTGCTTATCCCTATCGGTGTGATATGTGCGCCTGTCATGCAGTATCTGTGGACATTCATCTCGAAGTTCGTCATTGATATGATAACGGGTGAAAAGGGCGTGGAAAGCCTGCTGTGGCTCATGGTGATGTTTGCTGCGATCCAGATGATCTCCACTATGCTCAATACATATTACTACAGCGAAATATGGTGGAGGTACATCTTCACACGATTCAGACTTATGTCTGAGAAAAATGCAAAGGTGATGAGGCTGGATTTTCAGCACCTTGAAAATTCTGATGTGATGGACTGCTATCAGAAAGCTGGAAATGCCTGCGGCGGAAACACAAACGGTGTCGAGGGCATGATGAGAGCCGTAGTTGACCTGCTCATGTCGGCGGCGGTGGTTACTGTAGGTCTTATCATCCTCGGTACTATGAATATCTGGATAGTGCTCCTCATGCTGGTGGTATGCGTGGCGAATTCCCTCTACACGCTCCACATACAGAAGAAAAGCAAAAAGCTGATATGGGACCCTCTCGCAAACTGGTGGCGCAGGGATAACTATATGCGTGATATCACCACAAACTTTGACAGTGCAAAGGATATCCGGATGTTCGGACTAAAGGACTGGCTGGTCGAAAAGCTACAGGTCATGAAAAAAGAGCGCTGCGACGCACAGGTAAGAAACGCCAAGATGTGGTATACAAGCAGCATCGTAGCGAATGTTCTGCTCGCACTTTCACGCACCGTTGTATATGTGTGGCTGATATATAAGACAGTACAGGGCGAGATGACCATCGGTAATTTCAGCCTGTACCTTGCCTCGGCTACCACCTTTTACGACTACATAAGCAAGCTCCTGAACGGTGTTACTACGCTGTTCGATTGTAGTCGTCAGGTGGATGATTTCCGCAGCTTTATGGATTTTGAAAAGGACTATGTTGACAAGGGCGAGCCTGTTCCCGTTTGCGATAGCTACGGCTTTGAGTTCCGCAATGTTTCTTTCAAGTATCCTAAGGCAGAAAAATATGCGCTGAAAAATCTGTCGATTACCCTCAAGGCAGGTGAAAGGCTTGCGGTGGTGGGACTTAACGGTGCAGGCAAATCCACGTTCATAAAATTACTTCTCCGATTGTATGAGCCTACCGAGGGCGAGATACTGCTCAACGGAGTGAACATCAACACCTACAGCAAGAAAAGCTACTACAGCGTTTTTGCACCTGTATTCCAGGATGTGGAGCTGTTCGCATTCCCGCTTGCCGAGAATGTTTCAATGGATACTCCCGAGGCTACCGACAAGCAGAGGGCGGAAAAGTGCCTTGTGGACGCAGGTTTCGGTGAAAAGCTGAAAGAGCTTCCCAATGGTATCTCCACCGAGATGCTCAAGGTCATCCATGATGACGGAGTTGACCTCTCAGGCGGCGAAAAGCAAAAGCTTGCCCTTGCGAGAGCACTCTACAAGGACGCTCCCGTTGTAGTGCTTGATGAGCCGACAGCGGCACTGGATGCACTTGCGGAAAGCAAGCTTTACAGCGACTTCGACAAGCTTATCGGCGGAAAGACCGCAGTTTACATCAGCCACCGTCTGAGTTCCACCCAGTTCTGCTCCAATGTGGCGATGTTCAAGGACGGAGAGATGGTGGAATACGGCACACATGAAAGCCTGCTGGAAAGCGGCGGCGCTTATGCGGAGATGTTCCATATCCAGGCACAATATTATGTAGATGATCCTGAAAGCGAGGTGTTTGCAGGTGCGTAAAAAGGAAAAACAACAGCCTGTCGTGGGCGAAACTCTGCGGTTTATGCTAAAGGCTGTACGCAAAGAAAAGCCATCGCTGTTCTTTGTGTATGCGCTCCAGCTTGTAGCACAGTTAGCTCTGCATACGGTCGGGATACTCCTGCCGAAATTCCTGATAGATGAGCTTGTTCTTATCATCGGCGGTGCGCCTGTTGAGGAGCATCTTCCGAAAGTAATACTCTTTGCGGCGCTTATTCTCGGCATATCCCTTGTGGCAAATCTGCTGAATGCCCTTTCTTATCATATCATTGATGTAATTCGTGAGTGGTTCAACCAGTATTTTGAGGTGGAGCTTTCAAAGCATACGATGTCGATGGATTTTGAGCATACCGAAAACCCCGAGGCACTCGACAAGATAGCCAAGGCAAAGGACGGTATGAGCTGGTACAGCGGCGGCGTTGTGGGAGTGCTCGATCAACTGTTCAATATTACAATGAACATCGCTGTACTTTGCGGAGTTACTGTAATTATCATCATAACCTGTCCGCTCCTGCTGCCTGTACAGATAATCTCCCTGCTGCTGATAACGCTTCTGAATGCAAAGATAAACAAGATCGAGGAAGAGGATTTCCTCAAGCTCTCGAAAATGAACAGAATATGGGGATATATGTTCTATCAGCTGTCTGACTTCCGCTACGGAAAGGATATCCGCCTGTACAACAGCGCAGATATGATGTGCGAGAAAGCCGACACCTTCGCTGATAAGCAGACGAGTATATGGAGGTCGCAGCAGCGCACAATGCGTCCGTTTGGGTTGGGCAAGGACGGCGTAAATGCTCTGCGTGACGGTATCAGCTATTTTTACATAGGCTATCTAGCAGTAACCAAAGCGATATCCATAGGTGATTTCTCGATGTGCGTAAGCAGTGCGGCGAATCTGTACCACAGCCTGTTCAATATAGTTTCATCAGTACAGGAGCTTCGCAAGCGCTGTCGTTATGCGCACCGCTATCTCGAATTTACCGCATATCCCGCCGCTATGACCAAGGGTACAAAGCCTGTAAGCAAGAGTGAGCACACTATCGAGTTCTCCCATGTGAGCTTTAAATATCCCCGCTCGGAAAATTACGTCCTGCGTGATGTGAATATAAAGATACGCTCGGGCGAGCATCTCTCCATCGTGGGACTTAACGGCGCAGGTAAAACCACTTTCATAAAACTCCTTTGCCGTTTGTATGACGTTACCGAGGGCGAGATACTTGTAGACGGCATAAACATCAAGGAGTATTCCGATGAGGAATACCGCAGGCTTTTTGCCGTTGTATTTCAGGATTTTCAGCTCTTTGCATTCAGCCTGCGCGAGAACATCGCTCTTTCCGAGGAGGCAGATGATAGCCGCATAGAAGAAACGCTGAAGCTTTCAGGCTTTTACGAGGACGCTCAGAAGCTTGAGCATGGACTTGACACGACACTTTTCAAATCCTTTGATGAAAAGGGAACGGAGCTTTCAGGCGGTCAGCAGCAGAAAACAGCGATAAGCCGTGCGCTCTACCGCAATGCGCCCATCGTAATTCTCGACGAGCCTACAGCGGCGCTTGATCCTGTTGCGGAGCACGATATCTACCGCCAGTTCAACACTCTTGTAGGAGGAAAGACTGCGATCTATATTTCCCATCGCCTTTCAAGCTGTAAGTTCTGCGATAAAATAGCAGTTTTTGCAGAGGATACGATCAAAGAATACGGAACTCACGATGAGCTTGCAGAGCGCAGCGGCGGCATCTATGCCGAGATGTTCAAGGCGCAGGCGCAGTATTATGTGGATTGCGGAGTATAAGATTGGTCGATATCGAAATGTCCGTATACTGCTCTCGAGGTCACGGACGATGGGCAACCACAAATGGCTTGGTTGAGCCAAATATGGAAGGTGTTTTTGCTCTGTGTATCTGCAAAGGCGTCTCGGCTCCACCACAGATACACTGACAGATAATTTACTGTGTAAACTAATCGCTTCCCTTATGGGAGGCGATTTTGTTTTATAAGTATAAATACAAAAGCAGCCGTAATCATTACGACCGCTAAAGGCGCATTACTTATGTGAATAACCGTTGAGCGGAGTATGTTTGTATTATTTCAATAATCGAATATTATAACACAGCACCTGCACAGCCTAACACAAATAAAACAAGTGCAAGAAAACCCATAGAAATCTGCCTAAAATATGGTCTTTTCCTCGTTCTGTTCAAGTCAGCATGTATTCCAAACCTGACCTTGCGTTCAGTGTTTTTAACATATATTCAGCAGCTTCATCAGATAATCTGCAATCAATAAGATCCAGAATAGACTCCCATTCTTCTTTTCTCATATATCTAAATTCAAATCAGAATATTCATTGTAAAATATCCATCACTATAAGCACAGCTCATATTTCCGCCCATCTGCGATACGGTGCGACGAATGCTCTGCAAGCCTATTCCATGAGTGGCTTTGTTTGCCTTTGTAGTAGTTAGATTATCAGTATCCACAGGCGGCGAGGTGTTCTCTATGCAGATGAGCAGCCGTTCATTCTGATTGCTTAGCATAAGGCATACACAGCGCTCTATACTATCTGACCTTACACATGCCTCTATCGCATTATCGAGAGCGTTTCCGAGTATCCTGCACAGTCCCACTGTGTCGCAGTTAAGCTCGGTGATCTTTAGCTTTGTCATATAGGATATCCCGTGAGAGCGCGCCAGATCGCCTTTCAGGTTGATTATCGAATCCACTGCGGGATTTCCAGTGCAGCACATTGATGTTGCACGTTCTACTGTTTTGTAAAGCTGTGAAATATGCTCCTTTGCATCCGCATATTTCTCCTGATTTATAAGGTCATGCAATAATGAAGTCTGATTTTTCAGATCGTGCTTAATATTTCTGATCTCCTCGTAGGATTCGGTAAGGGTGCGATAGTTCTCGTCTTCGTGTTCCATGATCTGTTCCAGTGCTGCAAGTCGGATTTGTGACTCGAAACTCTCGAAATAATTGAACACCGAAAAATTGAAATAAAGAAGCCCAAGCATAGCAAATACCGATACCAAAACCTCTCCGCTGGATGAGTTGTCAGAGGGAAAGACCAGATAAAGCAACAGTCCGCTGATGATAGGCATGAGGATTATAAGAAACCAGTGTTTTATTGGCAGACTGCGAACCTTGCCTTTGAAAATCTTGCAGGAATAAACAATGATCCAGAAGTCAAACAATTTAGTTCCAAGCATGCCCAGAGTTCTTTCCGCCCCTGCGGAGAGCATAGAAGTCGGACTGCCAATACCGATGAGCGTAAGTAACCCCACGAATATTGCCTCGGACAGAAAAAGCACCATGATACAGTACAGTGTGGCAAATATCTTGTATACTGCAGAACCTTTGTATAGTAAGTAACACAATGAAATCAACAAAACGAAAGTCACAGCGATCCTTATATATGGCTGTGGAACAAGCAAAGATGTTACTGATTGAATTATCATCGCAATTGCGTATCCGATCAGATATGGGAGCTTTTCAGTTTGTTTGGGCTGAAATATCCTTGGTAAGAACACAGCAAATATCAAGATCTCTATGACAGAATTAGCAACCTCAAAAAATTGAAATATATCTATCTTCACATCAGCACCTCTCTGTCAGGAACGCTAAGAAACGATCCGTCACATACTGTCTCAGATTTCGGCTCAATGGTATTACTGAACCGTTTTTCATTACTATCTCGGTGGGCTTTACGCTTTCAATGAAGCTGAGGTTCACATAATAGCTTTTATGCGGCTTAATAAACCCTATAAGGCGGCTATCCTTCTCAATGTCTGACAGTCTGCCGTAATATTCATACTGCTGCTTTTCTGTGTGCAGAACGATAGTACGCTTGAACACCTCGAAATAAAGGATGCTGCTGACTGAAATGTTGTGCAGCTCATTTTTGCATTGTATAGGGTATGATATGTGTGTCTGATGATACTCGCCGATGATCGACATCAACTGTCTGCGGAACATCTGCTCAGGCTGACCTTTAAGAATATAGCGAAAGGCATTGACTTCATAACCGTGTATTGCAAATTCCTGATGGCTCGTAAGAAATGCAATGATAACACCACTGTCGCTGCGGCGTATCTGCTGTGCCGCATCAATTCCGCTTATGCCGACCATTTCTATATCCAGTATGATCGCATCGTATTTGTTCGGGGAAAAGTCTGCAAGCAGCTCCTCACCGCTGCTGAATTCCTCAATCATAAGTTTATCTGTTGCACCGCAGCAATCGTTCAATAATTCCTTCAGCTGAATGAGGAAGCTGGGTTCATCGTCACAGATAGCAATTTTCATAGTATCACCGCCTCAGCTAAATTCTAGCACATTCCGTAGGAATTTTCAACTGCAGTACATCAATAAAGCTGCCGTTTGTTCCAAAATGGTGTTTTTTTGTTCCAAGCGGTGATTGACAGTGCTGAAAATCAAAACTATAATTTATATGAAGGTTACAATGCAGTTACAAACGGTTACAGCTTTGTCATAACTATTGATTTTGCTGTGATAGAGTGCTAAAATAATTGCAGTGAATAATTAAGGAGAATACCATGAAAAAAACACTTGCTGTCTTATTATCGATCATACTTCTCAGCTCCTGTGCATCAAGGCGGGTTGACCTTTCCGAACAAACCAAGGAAGCTACGCAGGAAGCAGCACAAGCTGCAGCAGAAAATACTTCTGACGAGGAGCTGCCGTTCTGGTTTTCTGACAATGGCGAAGAAAGCTACTCTGCTAAAACAGCCCATATCGAGAAGATATATTCAGCGGCAGTTGAGACATTCCAAGGAGTGCTGGATACAGGTGTGGAGAATTTAAAGATAAAGCTGTATTTTGATGAAAACGGTACTTGTGAATTACTGTCAGACGGTGGTTTTGCCGAGGAGACAGAGGAATTTATTTCGCATAACAGCCTGAATTCCTGTTATGTTGAGATCTGTCTTGACAGCCGTTTTAATGACGGCGTGGGAATTTCGCTGACATCTGCGGAGAATGAATATGATATTCCTGAAGCTATGCCTAATTCATTTAATTTTGCTGATGGTGCTTTTGATGGAGATCTGTCCGAAATATATACTTATCCTGAGCTTGTCGAGGGTGTTTCTCTTGCTGAATATGAGTTCAACAATATGTCTGACTGCATAAGTCAGCTAAACCTCTATGCCGCAGCAGGCGCACAGGCTGCATGGCAGGTATTCTCCGAAACAAGCGGTTATTTTGATGACTGGTACACTGAACGCTACGGCACAGCGCACACTATCCTTTGTTCCGATGCAAACGGCAGATGGAGCGTACAGAGTGCTGAGATCCTTACAAAGGAATGTGCACAGCTTATTGCCGACAGGTTCAGCGCGGACAACACACTGTCCGACGCCGAAAACTGCACGGTTCAGCTGATGTTCTATATGGAGCGTTTTGTGGGAGTATCGGCAAACTACTCTGCGGACGAGAAGTTTTTTGCAACCTATGATGTGGAATTCTGGCAGCCATACAAGGCTCCCTACGAGGGCAGCTATGATGACAAGAGCTTCCTGTACTGGTACGGTATCGATGGCTGTCTGAAAGCACAGAACGGCAGATTGTGCCCTGTTGGTACATACTGCATCGAGACAGGCGAGCCGCTCGGTGTTTACGTTGCGCCCTCTGTTATGGGAGACTGGCGACCAACCTCTGTGGGCACCGCAGGCTTTGAGCAGTATGCAGCAGAGATGTCTGACGGCTGGACAGACTACTCGCAGATAGTGTTCCGCATAAGCGAAAGTCAGCTGTTTATCTACAATATAGGTTCTATTGCTCTGTATGACCTTGTAAGGACTGGCGATGGTTATGATGTGGAGTATCACGGTATGAAGCACGGCAGCCTTACAATTGACGAAAACGGTACAGTGACGCTGTATCTGCGGCATCGCTTCACTAATAATGATATGGCTCTGCCTATGGTGCTGGAGCGTGTTCAGACTCCCGAGACCAACACGCTTTCACCCGTAAAGCCCGAGATACTTTCCGCAGAGGAACACATTGCACTGGATACGCAGGAATACGGCTTGCTTGATCTGTCAGGCGAGCGTGTCATGGGGCAGGAAATTCCCGACCCGAATGTGCTGTCGCAGTGGCGCGATTATGCAGCTAACGGCGGAGCATACACGATGGAAACATATTGCGTAGGAGCTATGCGTCTGGAATACGACCTGTATTCCACCGACGGCACAAACGGCTATCATCGCGGGGATCTGATACAGCACGATGAGCCGAGCGAGCCACGGCACGGCTGGGAGGAGATCTATTTTGAGGACAGCATATATCACGGCGGCTATGAGATAGACCGCTATGACCTGCGCAAATTCGATCGCTGGGATAACACCGAGGGTGACAAGATGTACTGTGACCTGTTTAGTGCAGATCGCACCTATCCTCTGCATTTCATCAGAGCCTACACCATAACGATCGGCGGCGTGGAATATGTCGCAGAGGAGTGGCAGATGGGCAACCTCAACAACGGCTATATCGTGTATTCCATTGACGGAGAGATAAAGGCGTATGAGGGGCAGTTCTATGGCGACCCTGTAACCTACACCGTGACAAAGCTGGTGAAGCAGGCTGATGACAGCCTTATCGCAAGACCCGAAAGGCTGAGCGGCACGGTTTATAATAATGACGAGGAGTAAAGTATGAGCAAAAAACGCATTATCTGTCTTGTGGTATTCCTTGTACTGTTTGCTGCGGTGGGAATATTTGCATTTATCAGTGCGAATTCCTGCACATTTGAATACGAGCGGAATTTAGAGGGTGGTATCACGATACACGCATATACAGGCAACAGAAAAAGTGTAGTGATTCCCGATGCGCTTGATGGTTTACCCGTTACAGAAATAGATAGCGGAGCATTTATGCATTCAGAGATCACAGATATAGTGATACCTGACACAGTGAAAATAATTGGCGACAGAGCATTTTGCCGCTGTGAGCAGCTTATATCTGTCAACATTCCAAAATCTTTAGAGCGAATTGGATGTATGGCTTTTCTTTACACTCCCTTTGAAACGGCGCTTGGCGATGATGAGTTTATTATTATCAATAACAGTATTCTCTACAAATATAATGGCACATCTGACAGTGTGACTATTCCCGATGGGATAACCTGTATAGGCGGATACGGTTTTTATGAAAACGGATTGACAGATATAGCTATACCAAACAGTGTAAAATATATTGAAACACAGGCATTTGCAAGTTGCAAGAATTTGAAATCCGTTACCATACCTGCAGCCGAATATATTGGAGATAGTGCATTTTCATATTGTGATAAACTACAAACTGCCGATATTACTTCCAAAATAGTAGGCAACTCTGCTTTTTATAATTGCACATCTTTGGTTGACATTAGTTTGAACAAAACGCAGAGAATGGGTAATACTGTTTTTCGTAGTTGTATAGCACTTCAAAGTGTGGCTCTTCCTGATACTCTTACCATAATCGGTAACAATGTATTTCACGGCAGCGGACTGACCGAGATAGATATTCCCGCAGGAGTATCTGAAATTTACAGTGAAACATTCAAGGATTGCACCGCACTTTCAAGGATAGGCTTAAAGGATGGCGTAACAGCTATTCATAATTCTGCTTTCAGTGGATGCACAGCACTTTCTGAGATTGTTTTGCCCGAAAGTCTTGCTTTTATTGGTGAGCGTGCATTTTTCGGCTGTGGATTGAAGAGGGTTATGATACCTGATAGCGTGACAGAGTTGGGGACTCTTGCATTTTCACATTGTCCACAGCTGACAGAGGTTAGGCTTTCTGTGGGGGTAGCGGCAATTCCGCACAGTTGTTTCGATTCCTGTACCGCACTTGCTGAACTTACCATTCCCGAGGGTGTGACAGAGATAGGAATGTGTGCATTTCAGAATACTCCTTCGCTGAAAACGGTCAATCTGCCTGATGGACTGAAAACGCTGGATTTCAGCTGCTTTTATAGTAGCGGAATTGATTCGGTATTTATCCCTGATAGTGTTGAGGTTTTCGATAAACAAGCATTTCTCGGAGATGATTGCACAACTCTCCTGTACACCGATAACTGCAAGGCTTATCAGCAGATGTACGATGCAGAGCATTGGCGTGTTCATGCTGATTATGTGCTGGTTGAGGTCGCATCACGCAAGGCGGCAGAGGAGTACATCAACGCACAGATGAACTGACTGAAAGGAGCAATATATGAAAAGAACTCTTATAATACTGATCGCCTTTGTGTTGCTTACAGGCTGTACTTCGTCAGCAGGTGCCGGCACAAACGATTCAGAAACTGAGATCGTTACAATTGAGTCGGAGCAGACAGAAGAAACTGCTGCAGTAACCACAAAGGTCGTTCATCAGCCTGATATTGATCGGCTTGTAGAAAGTGAAGAAAAAAGCTTTTCGGTAAATGGAATGACAATAGAACTCACCGATGAAGAATGGAAGGAAGTTCTGACCGCTTTTGTTGAATTGCAGAGATCAGAACGTGTATATCCAAAAGGCATGGACGGAAAGTGCGATTATATCACAATTGAGATCAACGAAGATATGCATTACCTGATCCGTGTTTCAGGCTCTGATCGTTACATTTCGGTTGATAATAAAGCAGAATATGCCTGTGAAGGTGCGATTGCACAGATCTTCGAGAAATACTGTAACTATACCACAGATTTCTCTGACGTTGGAGAGAGCACCGCTGAAGAAAGACTGGTGGGACTGTATGTACAGTGCGATGAGCCAAAAAATCAGCAGGAGTATCTTGATACCGCACGGAAGATCGTTGCACAGTGGCTGGATACGCTCCCGAATGAGGACGGCAGGTATAACCTTGACAGCTACACCTTTGTGGATGATCTGGCAGACAACAGGGTGTTCCATGGTGACGGGTACGTCAACGGTGGCAGGGAGTTTGTCTGCTATGTGGGATTTGACACGCCATCCGAGGACGACAGTACCGCATTTTACGCCAACGGTACTTATGATACATTTTATCACTATTATTTCGGCCCCGGAGTACTGGCTCGTTTTCGTTGGGAGAATGGCGTATGCACGCTGATCGATTACGATCAAGCATTTGCAATGCTGACCTCTGACAGACTTAAAGACGGACTTTTCGGAATAAGCGAAAACGAGATGAAATACAAGACATTCTATGACTTTATGAACGACAAGGAGAACGTTGCTGAGTGGCTTGACAAGGGACTCAGCTCTCATCTGTGCCGTTATCGTTTCTCGCATAATGTAATGATGTTGGCGAACGGAAATGTCGTATTTATGGATGTTGGTAACAGCGACAAGCCAACCTATGAGGGCGAGTATGTTACTACTGATATGCACCAGTATTTCTATGATAGTAAGATGGGTGGCAAATATAGCTCTCCTGTTGACTACATCGATGGAATCGGTGCAGTGGTGATGACTTACCGAGATGGCTTTTCACTGAAGTTTGATGACTATAACCATGACGGAAATCCCGATTATGCTATACGGATTGCCACTGATGAACACGGCTCGAAATACGATGTTCGCTGTATGGATATCAACGGCACACCATGGGAAGATAATTCAGAGGTCTACATATTCGGCGAGTTTGACGAGAGTATACGACTTCAGCTTTCCGACAGCGGAGCGATACTGAAACCCGTTGACGATGGCGAAGGCGGAATTGTATATGTTGAAGAATACCTGTTTACCGATAAGAGCAACACCTCACATGCAGATATATCTGAGGGTGAGGATGTAAGCTATCGGATGTACTCGCAGCGTTTTTATCTGCCTGAGGGGCTGAGATGTTATACATCCGAGGACAGCGAGATAATCTGCTATTTCTGGAATAACACCGCAGAACCGGTTGCCGTTGGCGGTGAGTATGAGATACAGCGCAAAAACGGCAGTGAGTGGGAAACTGTCACGATCGGGATGTTGCCCGACAAAACCATAGATAATAATTCTCATGATGAACTTCATTTCAGCACTACAGGCATAACATCAGATGAAATGGCACTCTACCGCATAAAGACAACCGCAAACGGAAAGACAGTATACGGCGGCTTTTACTATGGCACAAAGGCGGCGGTCAGTCTTGATGTTACTTCAGAGCAGTACCCCAGTGGCAGCAATACGATTCAGTTTGAGGTAAGCAATACAGGAATGTCTGTGACTTTTCCCGTGGCGGAGCTATATTTTGGTCAGGAAAAGCTTTGTGATATAAGCGTTGATAAACTTAACAGCGGTGAATCGAAAACAGTAACAATCACATCGGATGATGTTTCGGGTGAGTTTATGGCAGGTGAATACACATTGAAGCTCATCGCTGAGGGCAAGGAGTTTTCCTGTACAGCAGAGGTTATCGAAGTGCCTGAGGAACGCCTGCATTACTTCCCTGAGATGGTGACAGCAAGGCTGAAAAACGGGGATATAGTGCTGTCACTCACAAACAACATATGGAATGAAGAGACAGTCACGATAAGCTACATCGGCGAAGTGACCGTAATGAACGACAGCAACAGCAGCACAATGTATATGAGCGAAGATTGCTATGATGTTAAGGTTGCATTTGGTGAAACGATAGAGATAAAGCTGGTGGATTACAGCAATATGCTTGAAGAGTATGAGGAATACTTTGAAGAAATGAAAAATGACGAAGAGCTAGCTGAGCTTTACGGTGACGAATTTGCTGAAATATCCTCAATGACTTTCAAGGAGTACATAACAAAGGTGTTGGGTATCTGTGAACCCAAAAAAGGCGACCTGTGCAGAGTTGTAATTAAGCTTGATACACACGACAATGCAAAGGAATACATATATTTCAAGATGCCGTAACTTATCAATAGGAGAACCGATATGAAAAGAAAGCTTGCACTTTTGCTTTCCCTCGCACTGCTCACAGCCTGTGCGGACAACACAGTGAGTTCAGATATAACTGAGGGACAGACTGAGACAGAAGCCGTCGAAACAGTTGAGGTGACTACCATCACCTCAACAACGGCTTCCATAACAGTAGCAACGACCACAGCGGCAACCACGACTGCAGCACCGATTGAAGAAACGGAAGAACCCAGTGTGCCGCAGAGCGATAACATATCTCCCGTACACTTTTCAGAAGCCGATGTGATGCGGAGTATGTCTGAGGATCATTTTTATGCTGCTATTGAAGAACAGATAGGCTATGATACTCCCGTTGATATAACTCAGCTGTACGATTATGAATATGCTAAGAAATTTGCAGAAAGCTTCCCTGATGAACTGTACAGAGAAGCTGTTGCGTGTAATTACAGCTATATTTATTTTGATGAACTGTATATCGGCAGTGATTATGCCGATTGGCTGTGCAGTGCGTCATATATTCTCAATACCGATATGCCCGGCAGCGTGTGTTATTACACAAGGCTGTTTTATGTAAAGGACGGTAAGGTGACCGATCACATATTGGAGGGTGTTTATGGTTTATGCGAGCTTCGCTACGACTATACAGGCGAGAATATCATAATCGCAACAGGTGATGGATTATACAGCCTGCCCAGAATGGGCGGTGAACTAGTTAAGCTCTCCGATACGAAATATTTTTGCAGGGTGCACTATGTTTCGGACAAATATATGCTGTATTCCGACAGGGATAATGTTATCGAGGTGTATTATTTCGATACAGGTGAGAATTTTATGACGGATATTTATTTCGGTTATCAGGACTGCACACCGCATGGGCTGACAGGCGACACCATTACATATTACAGCTATGAAACTCATAGCTATCACTCGTTTGACATAATCACGCAGGAATACAACACTGATATATCCGAGTCTGATTTCAAGCAATTATCCGAGTTTTTTTGCAACGCAGCAAAGAACTCCGCATACACTGCAAGCGCATCAGGTGCGGAAATACAGATCTGCTGCAATAATACTGAACAGACTAAAAGTTATAACCTCGATGGACTTAATACCTATCACATTGAGCTGCTTGGTTTCTTCTGCGATCGTCTATATATACAAGCGGGGTATTACTCTGACGTCTACCTTTTGGCACTTGATGTTGAAAGCGGCAAAGCCCAGACATTCTACCTTAATGGTGAGCAGAGCAACTATATTGATTTTACACTTGACCCACTGACGGGCAAGGTGTTTGCTTATTCCGATCAGGATGATGCTTTTGACATAATTGAGTTTCAGAGCGAAGAGTTGCAACAGCATATAACAGATCTTAATGCATATCTCGACGAGCATTATGAAAAAGCAGAGTATTACGAGATAGATGGCGCCGTAGTTGCAAGGACCTCATCGGAGTATTATGCAAAAAGCCGATCATTACAGGAGCTTTATAATACAGCAAATGAAAGAATGTCACTTGCCAAACATCAATTTATCAAGGTCGGAGATCGTATTGCTGAAGATCTGGTAGTCGAAGCTGCTTCTTGCAGATATGTTAGAGATGAGGACGTTGTTTTCTCTGAAATGATGAGGCTTGGCGGCGAGCTGACACTGACGGGAATAATACACAGATGTTCCGAAACAGACGCACTTGACTTTTCACAAAAAGGCGATCTTGTATTTTGCCCGTTCCCTGACAGTATTTCCGATCTGCCGATAAGCTTCAATAATACGCCCGGCAACAATTTAACTGTTTTTGCACAAGATGAAGAAAACAGTCTTTATGAAGGCGGAGATACTATAAGCATTTATATCGGCAACAGCGAAATAAATGACTTCCCTTATCGCGGTGGTTTCAATGAAAACAATGATGTGAGTGCGATCAATATGGAATATAATACATCACTTGACGCTCTCATTGGCGAGGATGAGTACTATATTGCTACACTCGCATTTGATAAGCTGTTTGTTCAGCAGAAAGACGCTCCCAAAACAGGCTGTTATTACAATTTCGGTAATATATCAAAGGTTATCAGTGTTGAGACTTACGAATTCACAACGCATTAATGTTAGGTGAAAGATAATGAAAAAGAAAATATCAATTTTACTTGCCATAGCCATGCTTTTTTCGGGATGCGATGCAGATGAAATGACAGAAAGCACCTCAACAGACACTGAAATAATAACCTCGATATCTTCAACGACCACTGCGAAAACTACCGTAGCCGCATCTACTACCCACACAACCACATCAGCAGTTGAAATAACAGCAGAGGAGCCCGAAGAGATATCTTTCTATGACGACCGTGCAACAGAATACCTTTCCCGGCTGGAAAAATGCGAATATTTTGCAGACGCTCTCGACAACGGAGCAGATGCGGTTATTACAGATCTGGACAACGACGGCAGCCCCGAGCTTATTATTCAGATATGCTCTATGATAACCGTTTCTGACGTATTTGGGATTGATGAAAACGGTGTCTATCGTGCCACTGTAAGCAAGGACAGTATAATTTCCGAAAATACGGGCGATGTGTCATATATCGGCGAACCTCCAGTGGGTTGCATCATTGACAGAGAGCCGCAGTATTTTGCAAGATACTGGTCGGGCGGCTCCTGCGGCGGTGAAGGCGGCTGGGCAAGGCTCACTCTTTCCAACAGGGAGATAAAGACCGAGCCGCTTGCACAATACGGAATGCACAAGGATGGATTTGCACAGGTATATGAATATTCGGGCTTTGAAAACGAGGAGGAATATAATAAATATATCGAGGACTTTTTTTCGAGGCGCGAGTCCGCTCCTGCTGTAAGATTCAGATTTTTGGATGTAGAAAAGTCCGAGTACAGAGCTTTGCTCCTGCAGCAGCTTGAAAAGTATTTCACGGAATACAAGAGTGAGAACTCCTTTGCTTCTTATCTTGCCTCATATACCGAAAAGAACGGATATCCTCCCTATGGAGTTTTTATCGACGACATAAACGGCGATGGTCAGGACGAAATGGTGTTGCACCTCAATCCTTTCGGTAATCTGGACATACTCTACATTAAAAACGGAGTAGTGAAGGTCGTAAACTGCGGGGTCATGTCGCAGTGGGGAAACACATGGTACGACAGTGGGAAAAACCGTATCATAAATATGTATTTTTACGGGCATACCGAGGGTACAGCGGGAGCTTATGAATATTATGTCTATGACTGGAACGGCGAGGATTATGTCATAACAATGCACCTTGAACAGGAAGCAGGGTATTATGAGCGTGAGGCTGACGGGGTTACCAAAACGGATAATTTCATCCACGGACAGTCTTATCTCAATGGCGAGGAAATATCAAATGAGCAGTTTGAGGAGCTTCACGCTGAACTAATAAAATCAATGATACCCGAAAACAGGTTTGATATCATTCCATCAGGTGCATTTGAAACGGACGAAGCTCTGAAAAAAGAGCAGGAGGAGCAGTATAATGCCTACCTTTCGGAAAAGCTGTATTCTCCACAAATGACCTACACCGAACAGGAGCACTCTGTCAGTGATGTGAAAACACTTCCTGCACAACCGCATGGCATACGCATTGCAGATATAAGGATCGCTGAAAGCGGTGCGGAAACAGTTCTTGATAAAACCACAGAAATCATTGCGCTGGAATGTCTGCGTTCCTCTGAAAGCTATAGCAAAACCGCAGAAGCACTGAAAAGTTCGTATGGCAGTCAAAGCACAGCTCCAGCTCACGGTTGTTTTCGTTCAGACCGAGCTTGATGTAAGTGCAAACACCGCCCTTACCGAGCTTTACTGCAACAGCAATTACCTGACAGTGCTTGACCTCAGTGAAAACGCAGCTTTGACGGATCTCGAATGCAGCAGCAACTATCTCACAAGTCTTGATGTGAACGAAGATACAGAGGTGTGGTGCGAGCGCAACGAATACACGCTTACCACAACTTCCCTCGACGAGCTTACGGAATACGGCTTCGAGCCTGCAAAGGCAAGCAACTGGCAGGGCGCAGAGTACGAGAAGGGGGAGACGAACTCGCTCGTAAACATCACTTCTGATATCGTTACATACGACTATGATGCAGGCGCTGAGGAGCCGATAACCTTCACACTGAAGCTGGATATCGACAAGCCTGCTGAGGAGGATCCCGACATTCCCGATGTGCCTGTGGAGCCTACAGTGCCCGATGCGCCTGTAATCACGCTCGCAACGGGCGATGACAGCATCACGGTAAGCTGGGAGGACACAGGCGCAGACCTGTACCGCATCCGCAGAAACGACGGCAGCGGCTGGGTGAACTACAAGGAAGTGACTGCAACAAGCTTCACAGATACCGCAGTGGCAAGTGGCACGCAGTACAGATATGCGGTGTATGCTCAGGTAGACGGAGTATGGAGCGGAGCGTCCAATATCGTGTCCGGCACTATCGTGGCTACCACCGAAGGCTTCACGGTAACAGCGACCGCAAACGGTGTGCTGATCGAGTGGGGCGAGACAGAGGGCGCAGAGCAGTACCGCATCCGCAGAAAGGACAGCAGCTGGTCTGACCTCGTAGACCTGAGCGAGACCTCCTACACCGATACCGAGGCGGTGGCAGGCAAGAAGTATTCGTATGCGGTATATGCAAAGCTGAACGGCAAATGGACGATGGTCACCGAGATAGTCTCCATAACGCTGAAGCCTGCAGCACCCACAGGAATGAGCGCCACTGAAACAGACGGCTCAGTAGTCCTTGAATGGGACGCCGTGGCAGGAGCGACTTATCGTCTGCGCAGGAACGACGGCAGCGGCTGGGTAGACTACAAGGAACTCAGCGAAAACACCTATGTTGATACGGATGTCATCGCAGGAATCACCTACAAATACGCAGTATATGCGTGCGTGAACGGCATGCAGAGCGGCGCTTCGGCAGTCGTCAGCGTGAGCGTATCATGATATAACGATAAATACCCGTCGTGGTTTGCGGCGGGTATTTTCATGTCCTGAAATGGCGCTGATGTGCTAAAAAGCAGCATTTCGGCTTTTTTATCTCCTTGACACATACAGCAAATCATTGTATAATTATCTTATCATATTGGCAATTACGGCATCATGCAACATAATGAAAGGTGAATACCATGGATATCAGAGATCAGATAAATAACGGCAGAGTCTCCGTCGGCATCGAGTTCGGCTCTACGAGGATAAAGGCTATACTTGTAGGAGAGGAGCTTGCACCCATTGCTTCGGGCGCTTATGACTGGGAGAACAGCCTTGAAAACGGCGTGTGGACATATTCCGCAGAGGAGATCGTAAAGGGTCTGCAGGGCTGCTTTGCGGCGCTTATGGCAGATGTTAGGGAAAAATACGGCGTGGAGCTTACGACAGCTGCGTCTGTGGGCGTTTCCGCTATGATGCATGGTTATCTTGCGTTTGACGAAAACGATCAGCTGCTGGTACCTTTCCGCACTTGGAGAAACACCATGACAGGCGAGGCGGCGGATATCCTCTCTGAAGCCTTTGCGTTCAATATCCCTCAGCGCTGGAGCATCGCACATCTCTATCAGGCTATCCTTAAAAAAGAGGAGCATATCCCGCAGGTGCGTTTTATCACAACGCTTGCAGGCTATGTTCACTTCCTGCTGACAGGGGAAAAGACCATAGGCATCGGCGATGCTTCGGGTATGTTCCCGATAGATCCTGAAACAGGCTCTTACAACGAAAATATGCTGG
>JAZKZL010000146.1:0-7736 GCA_045612645.1 Oscillospiraceae bacterium | reverse complement strand
TGCCGTTTTCGGTCTCGTAGCCTATGCCGCCGCAGGTGAACAGACAAGCGCCGTCCTGTTCCTTTTTCGGATCAAGATAGCCTATCTGCGCAGCGCCTGTTTCGTTCGGCTTTACCTTTGTTATCTCCAGCGTTTCTTCGTTGACGGGAATATCCACCACTGAAAGGCTGCGGAATCCTCCTGTGGTGCTGCCGACGTTCCTCTGACGCAGCATTGTGTGATGGAACACCACCCATCTGCCTTTGTACTTGTGCAGATGTGAGTGGTTGTTGGAGTAATCAAGACCCGCCTCACCGGGGTTGTAGAGATAATCGCCGCGGTACACCCAGCTGTCGGGGTCAAGAGGAGTTTTTGTGGTCATATACGCCATGCTGCAGGCGGTGGGGGGAGCCTTGTATACATTGTAGTCCCAGTCCATTCTGCTGTCCCAGCTGGTGTTGTAGGTATAAACGTAGGTGTCGTTAATGTAGTTAAGCTCGCTTGCCTCGAATGCATACGGCGCAGGGATAACGGCAAACTCGCTTGCAAAGGAGAGCATATCCTCGCCCAGCTGCACTATCCTGTTAGCTCCGGGCATCTGCTTTGTGCCGCCGGGGGCTGTGCCTGCACCGAAGCTGAGCCATCCCACGCCGTTGTCGTCGATCACTGCACCGGGGTCAAAGGGAACGGGGCAGTTGGTGAGTCCCTCTGTTTCGGGAGTGATGAAAGGTCTGCCGAGGGGGTCTGTCCACGGACCGAGAGGGTCAGTGGCGGTGATAACGCCCACGCCCCAGCCACTGTTGGAGAAATACAGATAGAAGTGGGTGAGTCCGTCATCCTCCACACGGGATACGATGGACGGCGCCCATGAGCTGATTATCCAAGGTGCAATTGCACCTGTGTCGATGATGCCGTGATATGTCCAGTTCACCATGTCCTCGGTGGAGAGGATAACAAAGGATTTGATGTGTTCGTATGTGTTGGAGCCATCGTCGCCCACTGCGTCATACTGCTGATGATCGTTGGTGCCGATGACATACAGCCTGCCGTTGTACTCCACGGCGGTGGGGTCGGCGCAGTAGATGTTTGGGGAGATAGGGTTTGCATTCTGCTCCGTTTTGTAGAAGTTGTTGCTGATCTGAGTAAGCACGATCCCGTCCTCCAGTGATTCGATGTATCCTGCCGATATCTTTTCGTTAAGCGCAGTCTGAGCGTCGTCGGAAAGGGACGAGCAGCCAGTCAGCATCACGCAGGCGGCAGCCAAAATAGCAAGCAGACGTTTCATATTGGCACTCCTTTTACTTAATTTACTTTAACTAGATTCTACCACGTTTTCACACTGAATGTAAATAGACAATAGTGCTGCAAATATCTGACAGCATGGCAAAAAAGTGCTGATTACAGTTTGGTAACAGACGGTTACGGTTTTGTAATAATCGTTGACTATGCCTGTCCGTAGCGTTATAATAAAGCTATACAAATATACGAATGGGGGAATATGCATGAAAAAGACCTTAGCGCTTCTCTGTGCTGCGGCGCTGCTTATGACAGGCTGTGACGGCGCAGGGGAGTCCGACAGCTCATTGCATCAGGCAGCGGATACCTCAGAGCCTGTTGTAACTGCTGAAGCGCAATCCGCAGAGATCGGCGAAACTCCCGCAGGTGATCAGGGCGGCATTTCCGCCGAGGAAACTGTCGATGATACCACCGAAACGTCCACGGAGGATATCTACACTCCGCTAACCTATGTTTTTGACGAGCAGCACTGGAGCGTTTCGCATGAGATCGCATCGGGCAGCCTTGAATCGCAGATCGGCTATGACACGCCCGTGGATGTTATGCAGCTTGCCGAGTTTGAATATGTGCTGAGCTACCTTGATTATCTTGAAGAAGCTGAAATGTACGAGGAAAAACAGCAGATCATAAACAACAATTATTCCTACACTAATTATTCCATTTGTTATATCGATAGTGAAGCGGCTGATTGGCTGTACGGCGTGAGTTATTATCTTGCTGTAGACGGGCCGCCTGCGGCAGCATACTATTCAAAGCTGATCAGCGTAAAGGGCGGCGTAGTCACCGATACCATCGCGGAATTCACCGATTGCGGAATGGGAATCGGCACGCAGATCTATCGTGAGGAGGATATCATCATCCCCACGGACACCGCCGTATACAGCCTTGACAGAGCAACACTGACCCTCACAAAGCTGTTCGATACGCAGCTGTGGTGCAAACTCATCGCTGCGGAAGATGGATATATCATCTACAGCGACGATGATTCAAGAATAAAGGTGTATTACACGGAAAGCGGAGATATCTTCACCACGGAGATATACAGTGGCTTGCAGGACGGCGAGGCGTGTTTTTTCACGGAGGATTCGATCATCTATCACGATATCGAAACGGACGGCTTGAAGCGCTTTGATATACTGACCCGTGAGTGTAGTTATGTTGAACTCACCGCAGATGAGGATACCGCTTTTATCTGGGAACGCCGCACCGTAAGCGATGGCGTGTGGTCTGCATATAAGACTAACGAAGCAATCGAGATAAAAAACCTTGAAACAGGCGAAACAAAGCTGTATTCCTTTGCGGAGATGTCCATGCAGTATGGTGTTAAATATCCGCAGCTTATTTGTATCAGCGATGGTATTCTGTATATGCAGGATTCCAATAAGGGTGCATATATGCTGTCTGCATTTGATCTCGTCGCAGATACGTCATATATGCAAAGAATAGATGCTGCGGGCAACAGAAACGGTGATTTTATATATGATCACTCGTCTGACTGCATGATATTCGCATCATATATTGATGAAACAGCAGCGGCTGTCAGATTTTTAGGATGAACGAGATAAATCAGAATTTGTAGGTGAGATTTATCGTTATAACACAAAAGACCCGTAAAGAATCGACATCTTTACGGGTCATAATTATTCGCGGGAAACAGAGCTTATTTCACTTCGCCCTTAAGCTGCTGATTGCGTCTGATCTTCTTAGAAGTGGTCTTGTCGAATTCCACATCTCTTACACGCAGCTTGCGGATGGTCTTTGCGGAGGGGAGGGTGGTGTTGATCTCATCGATGATGGCGTGCAGCTTTGCGGCAGCCTCGTCGATATCTGCACAGATATCGCTGTTGGGGAACACCTCGAGAGTGATAACCCCGTCCTCTGCGTAGATGAGCAGCTCCTTAGCAATATCCACCATTGCAAACTTGTTTTCAAGCTCCTCGGGGGAAACGTTCTCGCCGTTGCTGAGGATGATAAGGTTCTTTTTGCGGCCTGTGATGAACAGGCGGTTCGTGTTCTCGTCCACATATCCGAGATCGCCTGTGTGCAGCCAGCCGTCAGCGTCGAGTGCCTCAGCGGTCTCGGTGGGCATATTGTAGTAGCCCTGCATTACGGAGCCGCTCTTTACAACGATCTCGCCGTCCACGATCTTCACCTGACAGCCGTTAACGATCCTGCCCACATCGCCTGCGGTGCTGATATCGTTGAACATTGCGGTGGAGATACGCGGTGAACACTCGGTCATGCCGTAGCCCTGAGCGATCGGGATGCCAAGCTCCAGATAGCCGTTCACAAGCTCGGGAGCGAGGTAAGCGCCGCCGCTGTAGATGCCCTTCAGTCTGCCGCCGAAGAAAGCCTGTGCCAGCGCCGCAGGTGGCAGCTGCTTAGCCTTTGCGGCAGCCATGATCTGCTTATAGATGGTCTCTGCGATCATGGGAACGATAAGCAGGAAAGAGGGCTGGAACAGCTTCAGGTTCTGTGCAATGCGCATCATGGAGTCGTTCACACATACAGTTGTACCGTATCTGAGGGAGAGCAGCATATCGCAGGAGAAACAGTAGCAGTGGTGGATAGGCAGAACGCTCAGCAGCGATTCGCCCACAGCACTCTCGTTATCCTGACACATGGTGTTGTCGATAAGGTTTCCGTGGGTGAGCATAACACCCTTTGCCTTGCCTGTGGTGCCTGATGTGTAAACGATGGTCGCAAGCATTGTGCTGTCGATTGCTTTAAGCTCCGCAGCGGAGTATTTCTCAATGATCTCAGCGATGTTCGTGTCAGCGGAATCGCACGCCTGCAGGGAAACATACGCCTTTATCTTAGGGCAGCTTGCCTTGATGGCAGGGAGCATCGGCTCGTATCTCTTATCGAAGAAGAACACGTTAACATCCGCTCTGCTTACGAGGTCGATTATGTCCTCAGGGGAAAGCTGAGCGTCCAGCGGAACGGTAACGTTGCCGTTCATAACTGTGCCGAAATAAGCTGTGAGATACTGCGAGCAGGTGAGACCGATAATGGATGCATGCACCTTTTCGCCGCCGAGGATATCAGCAAGATAAGATGCCACACGTCTGCTGTTCTCGAAGAACTGGGAGAATGTGGTCTCAATAACTTCCTTGCCGTCCTTTTCCTTTATGAATACGGCGTCTCCGTGGCTTTCGTCTGCGTTTCTTACAAGATCCTGTAATGTCTTGATCTGATTCTTGTCCATTCGGCACCTCTTACTTCAGGGAGCTGAGATACTTCACAGCGTCGCCCACTGTAGAGAGCTTCACAACCTCTTCCTCGGATACCTGAACATCGAGAGTATCCTCCACCTCGCCGAGCATGCTCATGAAGTCGTAGGAGTTGAAGCCGAGATCCTCGATGAAGCGGGCGTCCTCAGTGATCTGAGCGGGATCCACGTCAACGTAGTTGCAGATGAGTTCCTTAAGCTGGTCAAACATAGTTTTGTCCTCCGTTATTATATGTAATTATACTTAGTTCCTTTATTTAATAAATATATTATGCCTAATGATAAATGAGAAGGCTGCAGATGCGAGGAAACTGACCCGCAGGCGTACTTTGTGTACGTTAAGCGGTCAGTTGACGAAGCAGATGCGGTCTTATCATTTATCAGATCATATCTAAGATCTCGCCAACTGTTCTGTTCTTATCCTCAATACCTCTGAACAGTACACGGCAGAGGTAGTAGTAGAGATATTCCATCTCCTGCTGAGTGACAACGTCGTAGCGGTACTCGAAGTTGAAGTTCATGCCGCCGTCCTCCATGCGGTGCATAACGGTGAGGTAAAGGGGCTGACCTGCAACGCCGTTTGTGTACCACTTGCTCATGTAGTTGATATCGGGCAGATCGTCGCTTGCGTTCTGCGCCTTGAGGGTAAGGGGCTGATATGTAAGGCTCATGCTCTCGTAGCTTGCGCCGGGGCGGAGCTTCCAGTACTTTCCTCTGTTCATGGTGTGTGCGATGGGATCGTAGTTTGCGTGGCGGAACAGTCTGTTCTGCTCTGCCTGAATGATCTTCAGTGCGTCGATGAAAGTAGTCTCAGGCTCGATGATGGTACGCAGGGGGAAGAAGTGGATTCGTGTACCGCCCGAGTTCTTCTCCAGCAGTGTGCCGCGTCTTGCGATGCAGCTCTTCACGGAAACGTCCTTCTCGTTGTCGTTGAACTTTGAAAGCACAGTTCTGAGACCCATCAGCAGCAGGCACACAACGGGGATATTGTTCTCCTGACAGAAGTTCATCAGCGCCTCGGATGGCTCCTTTTCAAGCTCGAAAACGGAGATTCCCGCCTGCACGGATTTGGAAACTACCATAGCGCTGCGCTGATCGGGATCGTTGTTCTCTCTGCGCTGAGTGAGCAGTCTGCCCATGCCTGTGAAGTCTGTGTACATAGGCTCGTCACGGGCGATCTCGTTCATCCAGAACTCCTCGTCCTTCTTAGCGGCAGCGGAGCCGTTCTCGTATTCGAGATCCTTTATCAGCTGCTTGATGTAGGACATACCCGGCTTCGGCATCTCCATGCCGAACATCTTTGCGCAGTAAATCTGCATAACATCACGGTCAAATGCGATGAGTGAGCTGGAGTCCATCGTCATGTGGTCTACTTTGAGATAAACGCCGTTGTAGCCGTTGGGCAGCTGGATCATCACGATCTTGTTCATGGGGGAGTTGTAGCGCTCGAAAGGCTCCTGAGTCCACTTTTCCATTTCCTTGTGAGCGTCCTCTTCCTTCCAGTAGGAGAAATCCACCAGCGGGATATCACGGTCGTCAAACGGAACCACATACTGATAAACGGTGCCGTCCTCATCCTGGATAAAGCGCAGACGCATGCTGTCGAAACGGTGGATAGCCTCTTTGATAGCCTCTTTCAGCACACCGAAGTCAACACCTGCCTGAAAATACAGACCAGTACCGATGCACAGCACCTGCGAGGGGCAGTAACGGATGGTGTAGTTGTGGATCCTCTGTGCGGCAGTGAGGGGATAGCACTGCATAGCCGCGCCGTTGATGACAAATTCTTTCATATTGATACCTTCCTTAAATTATTTCGGGAACGTGCTTTGATAAAAATTCTTCCAGCTTCTGCTCATAAAGCTCGTGAGCCTCAAAGTAGCTTGCTGCGTGACCTGCATTCTCCACGATGAACAGTTCTTTCGGGGAACTGCATGCGTCAAAATTCTCGTGGCTCATGCGGGTGGGAACAAAGGTGTCCTGCTCGCCGTGGGCAAAGAAGATTGGCAGCTTTGTTGCTTTTACAGCGTCAATGGTGGAGTAATCGCTGAAGCCGTAGCCTGCGCTCTTTCTGCACATCATGTTGTTGATGTGCATTACGGGGAATTCAGGCATGTGGTAATCACGCTTCAGAATGTGTGCAAAAACGTTGTAAGGAGAGGTGAATGCGCAGTCCGCAATAACCGCTCTGACGTTTTCGGGAAGATCAAGACCTGCCGCCATAACAACGGTGGCAGCACCCATTGAAACGCCGTACAGCATAAGCTGCTTTTTGCTTTCGTAGCGATCGTTTATATATTCTATCCATTTGAGGATATCGTATCTGTCAAGGATGCCGAAGCCGACGTAATCGCCCTCGCTCTTGCCGTGTGCGCGGTTGTCCACGATAAGGCAATCGTAGCCCTTTCTCACAAAATAAGCGCCGATGGAGGAGCAGGAATCCCAGCCTGTGCTGGTGTAGCCGTGGGAGCAGATAACGAGAGACTTTGCCTCGCCATCTGCGGGGTAGAGGTCAGCGTGCAGTGTGATGCCGTCTCTTGCCTTGATGGTGATATGTTCGCTCTTCCTTGCGGAGAGATAGTCCTTATTCTTGTGTATGAAATCTATATATCCCACCCACTTGTCAGCGTCGCCGACTTCCTTTGCAGCGACTCTTGTCACATCCTGACGGGGGATGGTCATATTGTACAGCTTTCTTGCTCCGAAAAGCGAGCCTGCCGCTCCGAGAACAGCGATACCGCCGATAACGCCTGCGGTGATACCTAAAACGCTCATTGATTGCCTCCTGTGTTCTTTATATATAATTAAGCTGATTAATTTTACCACACTTTCCCGATTTCGTCAATAAAAAAGACGGTCTATCAGCTCATTTTCGGTAATTGTGTGAATTTTCGGCTCGGATGTGAAATTATTTGTGCATATCGTCAGCATATATTCTCCCATGCGCTGTGTGCGGAACTCGAATTCTTCCATGTTAAGCACGTCAAAGCTGCTGAAACTGTGAGACATCCCCTCGCCCGTGAGTTTCACATAAGCCTCCTTCATCGTCCATAAACGGCAGAATTCCGCCGCCTTGTCCTCGGCTGTGAGAACGCTCTGCCGCTCATTTGCATGGAGAAAACGCAGCGCATGCTCCTTTTCACGGTCTATCCTCTGCACATCAATGCCCACAGGCGAATCACTGCACACGAGTGCGACAAGCTCTCCGCTGTGGGAGAGGGAAAAGCAG
>JAZKZL010000145.1:0-16803 GCA_045612645.1 Oscillospiraceae bacterium | reverse complement strand
CTGTTCATCTGAAGGACTCCTTTCTCTCGCAGACCGTGTCTGCATAATATATTATATATTGTAACTTAGTCTCTTACTTTTATGTGGACTTCGCGAAGCTGCTGCTCGGTAACGTCGCCGGGAGCACCCATCATAACGTCCTGTGCATTTCCGTTGAGGGGGAATGCGATAACGTCGCGGATAGTTTCCTCGCCTGCGATGAGCATGATCATTCTGTCAACGCCGGGAGCCATACCTGCATGAGGCGGTGCGCCGAACTGGAATGCATTGTACAGTGCGCCGAACTTAGCCTTTACATCCTCCTCGCCGTAGCCTGCGATCTCGAATGCCTTCTTCATGATATCGGGGTTGTGGTTTCTTACAGCGCCCGAAGACAGCTCGATACCGTTGCATACGATGTCATACTGGTATGCGAAGATCTCCAGCGGATCCTTGTTGAGCAGCGCGTCCAGACCGCCCTGAGGCATGGAGAAAGGATTGTGTGTGAAATCGATCTTGTTTGTCTCTGTGTTCAGCTCGTACATGGGGAAATCTACGATAAAGCAGAACTCGAACTTGCTGTCATCAATGAGGTTCATGCGGTTTGCAACCTCTGTTCTGATCTGACCTGCAAACTTAGGAGCGTTCTTTGCTGTATCAGCGATGAAGTAGAGAACATCGCCAACCTCCAGCTCGCAGCGCTCTGCAAGCTCCTTGCGCTGAGCATCATCGAGGAACTTGTCGATGGGGCCATTGTACTTGAAGCCGCCGTTCTCGCCCTCTTCAACCTTGAAGTAGCCGAGGCCCTTCATACCAACTTCCTGAGTAGCGAAGTCCTCCATGCTCTTGAAGAAGCTCTTGGACTGACTTGCCATCTGAGGAACACGGATACCTCTTACACACTTGTTGCAGAAAGGCTTGAAATCGCTGTCAACGAACAGATCGGACAGCTCCTTGATAACGAGGGGGTTACGCAGATCGGGCTTATCTGTACCATAGGTCAGCATAGACTCTGCGAAAGGAATGCGTCTGAAAGGAGGCTTTACCACTTCCTTGTCAGAGAACTCCTTGAATGTGTTGTAAACTACAGTTTCAGCAACCTCGAAAACGTCATCCTGCTCAGCGAATGCCATCTCGAAGTCAAGCTGGTAGAACTCACCGGGGGAACGATCCTGTCTTGCATCCTCATCACGGAAGCAGGGAGCGATCTGGAAGTAACGATCGAAGCCGCTGGTCATCAGCAGCTGCTTGAACTGCTGGGGAGCCTGAGGCAGAGCATAGAACTTGCCCTTGTGCTTTCTGCTGGGTACGAGATAGTCACGAGCGCCCTCGGGAGAGGATGCTGTAAGGATGGGAGTCTGGATCTCCAGGAAGCCCATATCCTCCATCTGACGTCTCAGATAGCTGAGTATCTTCGCACGCAGAACTATATTATCGTGGATCTTGTTGTTTCTGAGATCGAGGTAGCGGTACTTCAGGCGGATATCCTCACGGGTCTGTGTGGATGCGGAGATCTCGAAAGGCAGGCTCTGACGGCAGGGACCGAGGATCTCCAGTGTGTCAGCCTTCAGCTCTACCATACCGGTTGCGAGCTTGGGGTTTACAGTCTCCTCGTCTCTCTTGGTAACTGTGCCTGTTACCTTTACTACGGTCTCCTTGGATACGCCCTCAAGCAGGCTGTCGCTGGACAGAACTACCTGAGTAACGCCGTAGTGATCTCTCAGGTCGAGGAAGATAACTCCGCCGTGGTCGCGGATAGTATCCACCCAACCGGTGAGAGCGGCGCTCTGACCGATGTGTTCAGTGTTGATTTCATTGCAGGTGTGGCTTCTAAGCATATTGGTGTTCTCCTTTTCAATATATTTTTTTGATATGCTTACTTTCCGGTGAACAGCACTTTCTTGAAAAAACAAAAAAGATGCCGTTCGCCCGAACATGGGACGAAAGACATCTTCCGCGATACCACCCAAATTGATCGTTTCCGATCCACTCAATTTCATCTTTACGCAATGTAACGTGCGGTTCTACTGACATACTCATGCATGCGTTCTTCCGCAGGCTCGGGAGCGTTTTTCCCTCAGGCGCACTGCCATGCTCACACCTACCATGGCTCTCTGAGAATGCGTTGGCTTCGGTACTCTTTCCTTCATAGCCGATTTAGTACAGTATATCACATTTTTTCTGCGCTGTCAATAATTTTTTGCGATTTTTTTGTGGGAGAAAATACCGATTTCTCTGGATTCGGCTTATTTCTTTCGTAATATATCCAACGTATGATTCGACGCACCGATAGTGTCCTGCCTTTCGCAGATCGCAAGGTGATATTCAATCCACTTTGTAAAAGTGTATTCGTCCATTCGATCTATGCAATCACTCATATAGCAAGTTGCACCGTCGGTAGCAATAAACTTTATACGTTCAACATCCACATAACCGTTAAGTGCTGCAATTTCTTCCGTGCGAATCAATTCAAACAACTCTTTAGGTTCACTTTTACAATGCCAGTCATCGCTGACCATATTGTTTTCTATTACCCTTTTTAAATTATTATGGATAAATGCGTGTTGTATTATTGTGGGTTCGTTCATACAATATGCAACCATGATAAATCCACCCCGTTTTGTTACTCGCACTGCTTCAGACAAAGCTTTGATCTTATCCTCATTTGTATACAAATGATACATAGGACCAAGAACAAGTGTCACATCAAAAGCATCGTCTGCAAACATAGACAAATCAAGGGCATTACCCTCTAACACTTCAAGAGGTTCATTTCCAGTTAGTTTACTCTTTAATATATCTATATTGTGTTTAACTAGCTCGAGAGCAGTTACGGTAAACCCTTCTTGCGCAAGAGATATGCTATATCGACCTGTACCTGCACCAACCTCAAGGATCTTTGGCTGTTCAATCACATGTAGAAAGTCGTGTATATATTTTTGCGTCGTAATATACTCGACTTGACCATGTTGCGACATAAATCTTTCATCCTCGTTAATGCTATTATAAAAATCGTTGATATAATCCATCAGATCACCTCTTAAACTCCTACTTATCTTATACCGTAATTCTCAATGATATAATCCATATCCTTATCGCCTCTGCCCGAGAGATTGATAAGCACCGAGCCACGTTTCATCTGCTTTGCGAGCTTTATACCATAAGCCACAGCGTGGGAGCTTTCGATTGCGGGGATGATGCCCTCCATGCGAGAAAGCGTGAAGAATGCGTCGATGGTCTCCTCATCGTTCACCACGTCGTACTTCACCCTGCCGATATCACGCAGGAATGCATGCTCGGGACCCGAGGACGGATAGTCCAGACCGCTTGCCACGGAGTACACAGGAGCAGGCTCGCCGTTCTCATCCTTCAGCATTATGCTGTTGAAACCGTGCATAACGCCCTCGGTGCCGTATTTCAGGCTTGCTGCGTGGTCTCCCAGCTTTTCGCCTCTGCCGAGCGGCTCTATGCCGTAGATCTCCACAGGATCGTTCAGAAAGCCCGAGAACATTCCCATCGCATTGGAACCGCCGCCCACGCACGCAACCACTGCATCGGGCAGCTCGCCTGTCATGCTGAGGAACTGCTCCCTAGCCTCGATTCCCACAACGCTCTGGAAATCACGCACCATCATAGGGAACGGATGAGGACCTAAAACGGAGCCGATACAGTAGATGGCGTCCTTGTATTCCTTAGCATAAGCCTCGAATGCTGCGTCAACAGCCTCTTTCAGCGTTGCAAGTCCGTGAGTTACCTCCACGACATTTGCGCCGAGTATCTTCATTCTCGCCACATTGGGAGCCTGTTTTTTGATATCCACGCTGCCCATGTAGATATCGCACTCCAGTCCGAAGTACGCCGCAGCAGTTGCCAAAGCAACTCCATGCTGACCTGCACCTGTCTCTGCGATCACCTTTTTCTTGCCCATATATTTTGCAAGCAGCGCCTCGCCCATGCAGTGATTGAGCTTATGAGCGCCTGTATGATTGAGATCCTCACGCTTTACATAAAGCTGCACATTTCCCAGGCTGTTTGAAAGGCGCTCGAGATAGGATATCGGCGTGGGTCTGCCCTGAAACTCCTTGCGTATCCTGCGCAGCTCGCCGATGAATTTAGAGGATTTGCAGATAGTGAAATACGCCTCGGTTATCTCCTCCATCGCCTTTTTAAGATCCTCTGAGATATACGCACCGCCGTATCTGCCGAAATAGCCGTTCTGATCGGGATAGTTCTTGAAATAGGTATCAAATTCAAAGTTGTTGTATGTCATGGTGAAATTCCTCCGTAAAATAAAATTTTGGTTATATTGTTTGTTCCGAAGTCATTCAGCCACGCCATCGTTTTGTAAGCAGAAACATAACAGCCCTCCAATGCTCTATCATCCATTCTGCCGAAAACAAAAACGTCCCCGACAGAAAGATACTGCTCTTTCTGTCAAGGACGAATAAAACACTTATCCGTGGTGCCACCTTGATTCACAGCAATGACGCTGTGCGCTTAGCGGGATACCTGCATATCCCCGGCAACTGACGTATGCCCACACGTCGCAGAATACTCTGTATTGAAATACATTTGACTGCGCCCTCAGCGGTCCATTTGACAACTTGTTTCTTACCTGACTCTCAGCACCACAGGCTCTCTGTAAAGGCATCATTGCCGTTATCTCCGCTTCAACGGTTTAAGGTTATTCACTTGTGTAATACAGTATATCACCGCATTCGGATTTTGTCAACCCTTTTTTCAAAAGTTACGAAAGCAGCTCGTGTTCCAGAATTTCCTCAATACGGAAATCCAGTATCAGCGAACGGATATCCTCCACCTTTTCTGACATTTCAGCAGAAAAAGCATACCTTTCAAGCTCTGCGGAAAGGCTGTCCAAAGCATCCACATCCATATCCTCGGCGGCGGAGCGTATCCTCGTGAAGATCTCCTCTACCTCCTGCTTATGCTCATCCGCAGACATTTCGGGAATCTTTTCCTCCGCCACAACAGATAGCTTTCCGTAATACTCCAGCCACCGCTCAACGAACACGGGGTGCAGCGCTCTGATAACAGAAGACTCCCTGTTTCTCGCGGCAGTCTCCAGCTCCATAGCCATGCCCGCAAGACTTACTATGCCCACGAGAGCGGCGCTGCTCTTCATGCTGTGTATCTTTATGCGATAGCTGTCGAGTCGCTCATCCAGCTCATCGAAATAGCCGCAAAGCTCTGCCGCATCTTTTTTGATGGAGCTTCTGAGCATTCGCAGTGTATCCAGTATCTGCCCATCACTGCTCAAATGCAGCCTTGCATAGCCGTGATCAAAGCCCTCTATTTCGGGAAGTGCGATCATCTCAGAGCATATCTCGTCTTCTTCCCCGCCAATGCGCACATTCTCCTCGCCGAGCAGGGATATAAGCATCCGCTCCAGTTTCTTGTGATCGATAGGTTTTGAGAGAAATCCGTCAAAGCCTTTTTTAAGATAATACTCCTCTGCGCCTACCACCGCATTCGCGGTAAGAGCGATAACGGGAGCGCCGCTGCTGAGGTTATCCTCCATCTCACGCATGGCATTAAGTGCCTGAATGCCGTCCATCTCAGGCATCATGTGATCCATGAAGATAACATCGAATGCAGTGGTCTTAACAAGCTCCAGGCTCTCTCTGCCGCCTGCCGCCTCAGTGATCTGAACTCCCGTTTTCTTAAGCAGCTGCCTGAACACTCTGCGGTTCATATCATTATCATCAACGACAAGCACCTTTGCCCATTCCGCTGTAAAGCCCGCCGAATAAGCCTTGTGTTCATGCTCACGCTGCAGCCGCAGACTGCCGATGGGAGTGGTATCTTCCACCTGCTGCTCCAGCACAAAGGAAAACTCCGAGCCTTCACCGTATACGCTGGCAAAACCAAGCTGAGTATTCATCATCTTCAGCAGCGCACAAGTAATATTGAGTCCCAGTCCTGTGCCTTCGATGCTGCGATTGCGCTGCTCTTCCATTCTGTCAAAAGCATTGAACAGGCGGTCTGCGTCCTCCGCACGGATGCCTATACCAGTATCCTTTACACTGAAATGCACTTTTCCCTCGCCGAGGTATCTTACTTCAAAGGTAACGCTGCCCTCGTGAGTATACTTGATCGCATTGCTGATAAGATTTGAAATGATCTCCTTAAGCCTTACATCATCGCCCCTTAGCTTTGACGGAAGTGTTTCATCTGCGATCACCTCAAAGCGCAGACCCTTACCCTCTGCCTTGAAACGGAAGAGATTATACATATCATTTATGATCTGTTTCAGACTATAGCTTACCGAAAGCAGTTCCAGCTTGCCTGCCTCGATCTTGCTGATATCAAGGATATCATTTACGATGCCGAGCAGAGATTCCGCAGCGATCTTCACCTCGCCCGCGTAGTTGCATATCTCAGGCTCGTTGCTTTCTCTGAGTATCATCTCATTCATTCCCATCACTGCGTTGATGGGCGTTCTGATCTCATGGGACATATTCGCAAGGAATCTCGATTTGCTTCGGGTAGCCTCCTGCGCCTGATCGCACTTTGCCTCTACGACCTTCAGAAGATCGTCAAGGCTTCGCTCCTGCTCATAGTTCTGGCGCTGCTGAAAGGTTATGATATTCGTCATACTGACAATGACCCAGTTTGTGACGAGCATTACTACCGTACCAAAGGTATACGCAAACATAGTCTGCTGAGAGCCTGTATATATGCTTACAACAGCCGCCACTACCACAGACGCCAACACAGACACCGCCATGTGAAAGCGGGATACGGCAGGATCAAGGAAAACAAAGATCGTCACGGCACTGAACAAGGTTGCATACACGAACACCTGCGCCGAATCAAACGAGACCGAAAGCAATCCGTTCACCCAGAAAAACGCAAGGCTCTGTATTCGCTTGTGCGCATTCTCGCTTATGAATTTCTTGTGGATATTCACGCCCAGAGTGATCGCAACAGCAGCAGAAAACAACGCAACCCCTATAATTGCGAGCAGCGGCAGCCGCTTAAAGCACAGGCTCATCACCACGATCACCAGCATCTCAAATATACAGAAATACAGATTGCACCGTGCTCCGGTCTTAAATGAGCTGGTCATACTCTCACCCCTTTCGGCACCACAAAGCTAAGCCCTTTATGCACTATTTCAGCCTCGCATTCGGTGATATTCTTGACAAGATCGCCATCAAGATTTATAGTAAACGGCGAACCATTAGGGCGGCGGATATGTATCCTGCTGCATTCCCCGCACTGCATCAGCCTTTTTACCTTTTCGTACTTTTTCCCTGTTAGTGCCATAAGCGTCGGCAGCAGCGAAAAGCCGCGTTTATTTCCCGAAAGCCTGTATATCGCTCTGCCATCATCCACGCAGGTATCCTCGGCAAAATACATATTTCCGCCGAAAACACTGCCATTTCCGATAAATACCTCTGCAAATCTGCCCGTAAACTTCTCATCATCCAGAGTGATCTCATAATGACGGGTTTTGGAGACAAATATAGAATATAATGTAGATACGTAATACGGCATTTCCTCACTGATAAATCGCAGTATACGATATTCGTTCATCTTATCCACGCTGTTGCTGTCAAGTCCGGTAGAGAGAGTATTCAGTGAAACACCGTGATTCGTTCTGATATAATCCACCTTGATCACATCACCGTTGATAAGCTCCTCTATCTGGTGAAAGCGCTGCTCGTCCTTTCCGAACATCTTCAGGAAGTCGTTCGTCAGACCGCACGGAAAAAACGCCACCTCCGCTGCGGAAAGGTCATCGAATCCTGCCAGCATATTGCGCATCGTTCCTGAGCCGCCGCAGCAATAAAAGCGCAGCTTTTCTCCCTCGAATATATGCTGGATCTTTTTCACAAGCTCTGTTTCATAGCCTGCATATCTTGTGTTGAACACAAAATATTTCAGATCCGTCATTGCATCGAGCTTTGTGCGCAGATCATCCGCAAAGGTCTTGTTTCCCGCAAACGGGTTTATGATAAAAATATGAGTCATAGCAAACCTCCGCTGTTAAAACAGAAAGCGGCAGCAACGGCGTACTCTTTTGTACTCCGCGATGCCGCCGCAATATTATTATTTCTTTGCCAGTATGCCCTCGATCATATCGATCATCTTCTGCTTGTTGGGCGGCTTGAGCATATATCCCTCGGGATTGAGGCTCACAAGCCTTGTAACCACTTCCCTGTCTGCAGACGCCGTGAGGAAGATAACAGGTATATCGCGGGATTTATCATCATCACGCAGCAGACGGAATACCTCCTCGCCATCAACTATGGGCATCTCATAATCAAGCAGAATTATATCAGGCTTGTGCTTTTCGATAGCCATAAATGCCTGCGCGCCCGAAACCGCAATAGAGACATGATAGTTATCCGCCAGCATATCCTTTACAGTTCTAAGCAGAACAGCGTTATCATCCACCACAAGGACGCGGGCAGATCTCGTATCCTCCCCAATGATAACGACGTTACCGTTCATAATCGCAATTCCTCCCAAACGAAAATACAGAACACCATCTGTTACAATACTAATTAATTTCATCCATGACATTTATTATATCACATTATGTAAAAAAAAGCAATAGGAAACAACCATAAAATTGTGATATATATGGCATAATATTGCAAATTGCCGTAAACTGTAGTATAATAGCAATAACAACACGAAAGGATATCCGTTATGAAAAGATACAGCTTATTTTGCTTGCTGACAGCGGCTACGATTTTTCTCAGCGGTTGTTCAGGCAGCACTTCGGTTCCCGAAAACTCAGAAACCTCCATCTCAGATGAAGTGAACGCAAGCAACGAATACATCATTTTGGATGACTCACTTGCCCCTGCAGGTGTGCAGACAGGAAACTCATGCGTATTTTATGAGATCTTCGTAGGTTCGTTTTCTGATTCTAACGGCGACGGCACAGGAGACATCAGGGGAATAATAGAGCGATTCGATTACATAAACGACGGTGATCCCACATCGGGAAAGAGCCTCGGCGCCGAGGGAATATGGCTGACTCCGATATTCAGCTCCCCGTCCTATCACAAATACGACGTGGCGGATTACTACAGCATCGACGAGCAATTCGGCACAATGGCGGATCTGCAGGAACTTATATCACTCTGCCACGAGAGGGATGTGAAGATAATTCTTGACCTGCCCATAAACCACACCAGCGACAGAAACGCATGGTTCACCGAATTTGCAGCCGCGAGAAAAAATAACGATACCGAAAACGGATATTACGATTTCTACAGCGTATCGGATTCCGTTTCTTCGGACGGCAGGGTGTTCTCTCAGATAAGCGGCACTGATGCATATTATGAGTGCAACTTCTCTGGGGATATGCCCGAGCTTAACTTCGATAATGCAGCCGTTGTTCAGGCGGTAACGGATGTGGCGGAATACTACCTTGATATGGGCGTGGATGGCTTCAGATTTGACGCCGCGAAATACATCTTCCTCGGCGAGGAGGAACGCAACATAGATTTCTGGAACAGCTACATCGGCGCTCTTAGGGAAAAGAACAGCGGAATATTCACCGTTGCCGAGGTGTGGGCGCATGATTCCATCACGCTGCCTTATTTCTCCGCAACAAGCTGCTTCAACTTCTCCATGTCACAGCTGAGCGGACAGGTTGCCGCTGCCGCAAAGGGAGGAGATGTCAACTCCTACACCGCCTATGTGCAGCAATATCTCAGCGACATCAGATCGCAGAACAGCTCTGCCATTATGATCCCATTCATCGCAAATCACGATATGGACAGGGCCGCAGGCTTCCTCTCCGTTGCAAGCGGCGAGGCAAAGATGGCGGGGGATCTGTATCTGCTGCTCCCCGGTGCGCCGTTCATCTACTACGGCGAGGAGGTCGGCATGAAAGGCTCCCGAGGCTCGGCAAACACCGACGCCAACAGGCGCCTTGCCATGCTCTGGGGCGACGGCGACACCGTTGCTGATCCCGAAGGCACTACCTACACCGCCGATAAGCAGATAAACGGCACCGTTTCCGAGCAATTGCTTGACGAAAACAGCCTGTTCAATCACTATAAAAAGCTGCTCATGGTAAGAAAGGCGTATCCCGAAATAGCGCTCGGCAACTACGAGGCGCTGCAGTTCACCGGCACAAAGCTGGGCGGAGCTGTATCGACATATAACGGCAGCTGTGTGGCGGTAATCCATAACACCACAGCAGAAAGCATAACTGTCAATCTGCATACCGCTACCGAGATACCATTCAGCGATATACGCACAACTATCGGCTCGGGCAGCGCAGTGCTTGACGGCACAATGCTTACTCTAGACGCTCAGACAAGCGTGATACTTAAATAACCGCATCGCCGTATCCCTTTCGGATATGGCGATACTTTTATCCGCATCAAAAACGGGATTTTACGGTGCATTTTGTTTGTGTATTATTGACATTGACAGTTTCGGAAATCAGGCGTATACTTGAAATCAGAACATATAAAAAAGAAAGGAGAGCAGATATATGTCAGCCAAAAAATACGAAATAGATATGTGCAGCGGACCGATACTGCCGAAGCTGCTGAAGCTCACTCTGCCGCTGCTGCTCTCAAGCATACTGCAGCTGCTGTTCAACGCCGCGGATATAATCGTAGTCGGTAACTTCGCAAGCGATAATTCTCTTGCCGCTGTAGGCTCCACTTCCGCACTGGTGAATCTGATAACCAACCTGTTCCTCGGGCTTTCCACGGGCGCAAACGTCATGACCTCCCGCTACATGGGTGCAAAGGACAACGAGCGTGTCAGCAAGACGGTGCATACATCCATCTTTTTAAGCATAGTAAGCGGACTTATCCTTACCGTAATAGGCGTTGTTTTCGCTGATAAGATGCTGGTGCTTATGAATACTCCCGACGAGGTGTTAGAGCTTTCAACCCTGTATCTTCGCATTTATTTCGGCGGAATGATAGCCATGATGATATATAATTTCGGCAGCTCCGTTCTGCGCTCAAAGGGCGACACCAAGCGTCCGCTTTATTACCTTGCATTCGCAGGCGTAATAAATGTTGTCCTCAACCTGATCTTCGTTATATTCCTGAACATGGACGTGGCAGGTGTTGCGCTCGCAACTGTGATATCCCAGTGCATATCCGCTTTTCTTGTTATCCGCTGCCTCATCAAGGAAACAGACGCATTCCACTTTGATTTCAGAAAGCTCCGCCCCGATAAGACCATCACTTTGAAGATACTCGGCATAGGCATCCCCGCAGGCTTTCAGGGCGTGGTGTTCTCACTCTCCAACGTGGTGATACAGTCCTCCATAAACAGCTTCGGACCCATTGCCATGGCGGGAAGTGCGGCTGCGGCAAGCATAGAGGGCTTTGTGTGGGTATCCATGAACTCTTTCTCGCAGGGTGCGCTCACATTCATGAGTCAGAACATCGGCGCCGCAAAATACAGCCGCATCAACCGTGTGGCATTCATCTCCTGTGCGTGTGCCGCTGTCACGGGACTCGTCCTCGGCAATCTAGCATACTTCTTCGGAGAATTCCTGCTGGGCGTATACGATCCTCGTCCCGAGATAATCCAGCCGGGCATGACACGAATGAGCCTTGTGTGCGTATTCTACTTCACCTGCGGACTTATGGACTGCATAGTTGGAGCGATACGAGGCATGGGTTATGCCGTAACGCCTACGATAGTTTCGCTGCTGGGTGCCTGCGGACTAAGGATACTGTGGATATTCACGATATTCTCCATCCCCGAATATCATACAGAATTCATGCTGTTCCTATCCTATCCGCTTTCATGGACTATCACATTCGCAGCTCACTTTATATGCTATCTGTTCATGCGCAGAAAATTCCCGAAACAGGATCTTTCCCCCGAACAGACCGCCTGACATAACAGCAAAGGTACGCCTGATATACGGCGTACCTTTTTGTATATTACAGCTTGCATTTACAGACAAAATGTGCTAAACTGATATCACAGCATATCACACAGATGCGAAAGGATGCATTATTATGGGACTTCAGTTCAGAAAGAGGATCAAGATCTGTAAGGGCGTGAATCTCAACATCTCCAAAACGGGTGTGGGAATAAGCGTAGGCACCAAGGGCGCGAGATACTCCATGCACAGCAATGGCAGGCGCACTGCTACGGTGGGTCTCCCCGGCACGGGATTATATTACACCAAAAACCTCAGCAACGCAAAGAAAAAGACTTCCAAAAAAGATACCGCTGCCGCAAAGAAGAACACCGCCGCTAAGGCTAAAGCCACAAATGCCGCAGCCGCACAGCAGACGCAGGAGCTTCAGGAGGCTCAGGCTGCATTTGAGCAGTATGAGAACTACATCGAGGTCATCACAAATGTTCACCGCGACTGCGATATGCCGATAAACTGGCATGTTCTTGCAAACCGCGCTCCAACAGGAAACAGCGGAATGGGTCCGAGAGAGAAAAAAGCGCAGGAGGAATACGACAACTATCGTCCCTCCCTTGCAGAGCAGATAATGAAGAGCATGGAAAAGGAGCGCCGCGCGGAGCTTCAGGCAGCGATTGAGGAAGCAAGAATACTTGATGCCGAGGAAGCCGCAGGACAGACCGAGAGCAGAGAATTTGCAAAGCGCATGCTGGCTGGCGATCTCGACGCATACTGCGAGGCGATTGAAAACGCTGATCCCTTTGCAGAGCTTGCGGAGCTGGGCAGTGATTTCGAGTTTGGCACGGACGACCCCTCTCACATGGAGATAGAGTTCAACATAAAGGCAAAGGATGTGGTGCCTGAAACTCAGCTCACGCTCACCAAAACGGGCAAGCTGAGCGAAAAGGCAATGGCGAAATCCGCATACTTCGATATCATGCAGGATTATGTGTGCAGCTGCACCATAAGACTTGCCCGAGAGATGTTCGCCGCACTTCCTGTGGATACCGTAACCGTTCACGCTGTGGATGTGGTGCTTGACACTGCCACGGGGCATGACACAGAGGCTACCATCCTTTCCGTTGCATTCGACCGCAACCGTTTCCTTGATATCAACTTCGACAGGATAGACGCATCCGATTTTGTATGCTCCTTCCCGCACAATATGAAGTTTGCAAAGACAACTGGCTTCAAGCCTGTTGAACGCATCTGACAGAAACAATTACATCCCCATTGGAAAATGGGGATGTTTTTTATTCGCCGTCAGGATACAGCGCTGAAAGCTCCTCCGCTGTTATCTCCCTGCATTCGCCCGAATCAAGCGTTTCATCAAGCTCTATGCCGCCCATGCGCACTCTTTTCAGATGAGCCACCTTGTTGCCGACAGCCTCCATCATGCGCTTGACCTGATGGAATTTGCCCTCGTGCAGCACCAGTCGCACCACATGAGAATCCTCCGTCAGCACGAGCTTTGCAGGCAGGCATTTTTCGTCGCCGTCAATGGTCATGCCCGATGCGAAGATATCGATATACCGCTCCTCCGCAGGTCTTTCAAGAGTCACCACATATTCCTTTTCAACATGGTTTTTCGGGGAGAGCATCTTGTGCGCAAGGGCGCCGTCATCGGTGATGAACACAAAGCCCTCGGTATCCTTATCCAACCTGCCCGCGGGGAAAAGTCCCTTTCTCCTGAACTCCTGCGGCAGAAGCTCCAGCACCGTGGAGCTGAGTCCGTCACGGGTGGCACAGACAACTCCGTCAGGCTTGTTAAGCATGATATACATGAACTGCCTGTAGGATATCTCCCTGCCACAGACGGTTATCCTGTCCTTTTCGGGATCTATCTTCGTGTCGGCTGATCTCACAGCAGCACCATTTACATATATCTGAGATCTCTTTATCATATTCTTTGCGTCCGAGCGGGATACTCCTGCCTGCTCGGATACGAATTTATCAATGCGCATATATCGTAACCTTTCAGATGTGATATATTGATTATAAGCGATTGTAACGGAATTTGTCAAGCTGTTCCTCCCACGGATCAAGATAACGCAGCACCGCAGTGGTGGAGACATCCTGCGTACCCTCGATGAAACAGATAAGCTCATCATAGATATCACAGCGCTCCGCAATCTTCATGGTGTATCCGACAAAATCATAATAACTATGGTTTATGCCTTTCAGCAGCTGTTCAAGTTTGTCCTTCTTGTTCACTTCTGTCCTCCTTTTCATAGCTCAGCCTCTGCAATTCATCAAACATCCCATCCGTGGTGGTGTCAGGAGCATCGTTTATGAAGCGTATCAGCTCGTCCTCAACCCCCAGCTCGATCGCATACAGACCGATACCGACGACCGTCATCCGCTCCTGCACGGAATTATCATTGCAATACTGCACAAGCCTTTGTATCAGTCTATGCTGGCTCTCTTTCAATGCACTCGCCCCCTCGCAGTTCATATTCTCTTTATCTGACCTGATTATACATTTTTACGTTGCGGATGTCAACGGTTATCTATCCCGACAATGATACAATTAGCATAAAGTACAGAAAAATCGTTAAATTGTCCCGAAAAAGACACGACAAATGCTGATAGATATGCTATAATCAGATAAAACAAGCAATTCTGCGAAAGAGGTGTGATATGATCGAATACATAGCAAAAGACATTTATGAATACAGCATACCTGGAGGCTGCATCACTGTCCGCTGCGAAAATGACGACAGTGCTGTTCCTTTTTCCGTGCGCCGTGTTTGCGCTGATCTCTCCCCTTATCCCGTCTGTGATGACGATACCTATGACGACAATGGCAATCTCGACGAAAGCAATGCGGACTATTGGATAGAGCAGGAGGATTACTTTGTTATCGAGATATCCAAATCCGCTCTGAAGATAGGCAATTCATATATGGTGGAATGCGGAATAAAGCTTCCCGACAACGGCTCGGGCGAATACTCCGAATGGCACTACGGCAGCATCGGCGAATGGGTGATAGGCTTCGGCGGACACGAGCCAAACTATCACTATATCAATCCTGAATTCTCTACCGAAAAGTATTCGGACTTCATATTGAACATATATGATTACGGTGACGGAATGGAACACCTTCCGAAAACCACAGGCTACTCATTTACCCTGCTTGATATGGACTGTTATACGGTCGACTTCGTGCTTATCCTGAAAAGGCTGAAGGACGACGATATCCGCGTGGATCACGAACGTGCAATTGATTGGATGATGTATGATGCGGTGATGAGCACGTTCTTTAGCCGCCTCCGCCGCACCGACGGTTGGAACACTCAGAATTAAATAATCCAAAAAATTTTCAAAAACCTCTTGACTTTTGGAATTTAACGTGCTATAATGGCATCACAAAAACAAAGACGAAGACACATTCGTTATCTGCAACGTTTTCAGAGAGCCGTCGGTTGGTGTGAGACGGTAACGCCGGATAGTGAACATCCCTTCTGAGTTGGAGTGCTGAAATTTTCTCAGTAAGCGCTCTCGTGAGGCTGCGTTAATGCACAGGGCTTTTCCCCGAAAAAGGGCGAGTCTGAAAGTGGCGATAGCAGAATAAGGCTGCATCGCAATTTGAGTGGTACCGCGGGTTTTATACTCGTCTCAAAGTTCAAGCTTTGGGGCGAGTTTTTTGTTTTATCAGCTTTTGCCCCAACAATAACGAAAGGAGAAAACACCATGCCAAATCAGAACACAACAGAACAAAAGATCCGTGAGGTCGCACAGCGAATCCGTACCCTGCGCGAGGATATGGGCATTTCTGCTGAGACCATGGCGGCAAAAACAGGCTTTTCCGCCGAGAATTACAGAAAGATGGAAAACGGCGAAATAGACTTCAGCTTCACCTTTATCCACAAGTGCGCAGGCATATTCGGCGTTGATATCGCAGAGCTGATGGAAGGCGATACTCCCGAGCTGACAGGATACACCGTAACACGCAAGGGTCAGGGCAAGCCTATCGTGCGCAGAGCAGGCTTTGAATACAACCGCCTTGCACACAAGTTCAAGGATAAGATCGCAGAGCCTTTCCATGTTGTTATCCCCTATTCCGAGGAAGCTCTCAGCGGCGAAAGACACCTCGCAAGCCACGCAGGTCAGGAGATGGATATCGTCATCAAGGGCACCCTGCGTATGATAATCGGCACACATATCGAAACTCTGCATGAGGGCGACTGCATCTACTACGACAGCTCCATCCCACATGATGAGATAGCACTGGGCGGCGAGGACTGCGAGATCTACGCTTTCGTTATGGCTCCTCAGGACGGCGAGCAGGATACAGAGTATCACGAACATGTGCGCACATATACTCACTCCAACTTCTACAAGGCGGGTATCTCCCACCCTGTTGCAGATAAGTTCGTTTCCTGCGAGACCGATGAGCATGGTCTGCTCTCCGCAGTAAACTTCCACAATGAAGAGAGCTTCAACTTCGCTTATGATATCGTGGACGCTCTTGCAGAGAAGTGTCCCGACAAGACCGCAATGATCTATGTTGCGGAGGACAAGAGCGAGCGCCGCTTCACCTTCAAGGATATCATGAAGTACTCCTGTCAGACAGCCAACTACTTCAAGTCCCTCGGCATAAAGAAGGGCGATAAGGTAATGCTGATCCTCAAGAGACATTATCAGTTCTGGTTCTCCATCCTTGCGCTGCATCGTCTCGGAGCGATCGTTATTCCCGCATCCAACCAGCTGGTAAAGCACGATCTCGAATACCGCTTCAATGCCGCCGAGATCTCCGCAGTTGTCTGCACATCGGATGGAAATGTTGCTGATGAGATCGATCTTGCAGCTCCCGACTGTCCTTCCCTCAGAACAAAGATCGTTGTGGGCGAAAAGCGCGAGGGCTGGAACGACTTCAACGAGGAGCTTTCCGCTTACAGCACAAAGTTCCCGAGAACAGACGACACCGCCTG
>JAZKZL010000144.1:0-2771 GCA_045612645.1 Oscillospiraceae bacterium | reverse complement strand
TGAGACTATCATAATCCCATGATCCGCTGTTGCCTCTGCCTATCTTGAACGATCCTCTTATGAAAGTGCCGGTTTCAGCACTGTATCGTGTGCCACCGCATTCACCGTGCTGCGTGATAAAGTGCCTTTCTGTCAGCTTGTAAGGGAGCTTTCTGCGATTGCCCCTGTTCCAGCGTTCATTGTCACTGCATTTGTATATATCCACACAAAGCGTCTCCGTGCCCTTTTTGGTGGTGTGGATAAATGCCGTGTATGCTACTGTAGGATCAGGAACGAGCTTATACTCGGTTTTCCTGCACGGCAGTGCCAGTAATTCCTTATATTCCATTCCTTTGCACCTCTCAATCAAACAGATCGTCGAGGTTAATGTTCAGCGCAGGTGCAGCTGTTACGGGCTGTGCTGTCGGCATGGGGATGGCCTTCGGCAGTGTTCCTGTATCATCCAGTCCGAAATACTCTCGCACCCACGCAAAATGCTGTTCGGGAGAGATCGGTGCAAATCCGAAATTGCCGCTCTTGATCTCGAACTGCTTGCCTTTCTTCATGCAATGCTCTACGCAGCCCTTGAGCGTCAGCTTCTTATGCTCTATGACATTCTCCTGCGGTGTGAAGATCATCGGTGTTATGTATTCAAGGATGCCTTTTTCCATGTCATTCGCAGGCTTTCCCAGCTGCTTCAGTGTTTCTTCTGTCATTTTACTTCCTCCAATCTATCGCCTGACTGCACCAGGAACAGTGTGAGGCGTACTTTTCCGTTATAAGCGTCTTACATCTCGGACACACGCCGTGTCCGTATTCGGTTGCCGCTATGGGATGTTTAGGTATGCTGCAGTTCAGCTTTTCCGTTACAGTCCTCTTGATTCCCTCTATGTCCATTCCTGTAACATCGAGGGTGATAAGCTTTCCGCAGCTGGTGGGATTATCGTCGGTAAGCTCGATGTATACCGCATCCCACCTGCGGAACGTCGGTCTGTCGTATCTTCTGTATATAAGCTTGTCAACACTCGGGAATACTGCTTGTACTGCAGTCAGAAGCACGTTTTCGACATATTCCTTGATATCTATCATATCTATTCCTTCCTACGCAGACAGAGCCTTGCAAACGGTCTGCCTGTGACCTCATTAGTGCCGATGCGGTAATGGATAAGTTCAAAGCCTTTATATATGGATTCAACAAAAGGTCTGACCTCGTCATTCCTTGCAGCTTCCTGTAACTGCTTCATACGCCGCTTGCTGATCTTGTAATCGTCCGTGACGATACTTGGATTCTTTTCGGGACGGAGCAGATTAAGCGATGAACTCCACGATCGTTCGTTCTTCTCCGAATCCTCTTGCTCTTTCATGAGGTAGCCGCTTAGCTTTTGAAAGCTTTTCTCGCCTTGTAATCTCAAACGGTCAGCATTTGCATAACCAAGCTTCCATATATCTTCGATAGCATCACGATCTATTGTCTTTCCACCGTTGAGGATCAAATGCCAATGAAGTCTTGACTTTGAATGTCTACCCTCATATACCATCAGATATTTCAATTCAACATCGTTCTTTTGGTAAATACGCCTTAGGCGCTTTATGAAATTATCTACCTCACGCTTACCCTCATCGAATGTATCAGGCAAATGATCATCATCAAAGGTTAAAGATAAATGATAATCTCCTACTTCAAAATTATTGAAGAAAAGCCACTGAAAATATCGTGCGCTGTATTTATCATTCATCTTTTTTACTTTTGGAGGAGATGCTCTAGTTTTTGTCCTTCTCGGGCGTCTTACTGCCTCCTGCTCCTGCTCCGAATACTCGAACCAGTCAACTTCTTTGTATTTGCATTTCCGAGCAGTCAGAGACTTCTCCCGGATAAAGGTGCTCTTCAACTTTTCACTTCCCCTGCCCCGAACTGAAAACGTCCGAGATGTTAATACTCATTACAAGCCCCTCAAACGGCACCCCCGTGCCGTTTTTTCAGAGCTTTTTCTATTGACTTTTTCAGGGAAATGTTGTATAATAAAAGTGTCAACATTTGCAAGCGATTGCAAATACAAATTTCCCCACCCTGTCCGGCTTCGGACAGGGCTTTTTTTATGCCGTATTTCTTCTGTTCTTCATATCGGCAGCAGCGGTTTCTGCAGCTTTCAGAGCTTCTTCTCTTGCCAACTGATACAGCTTCTTGTCATCATAGTATCTGCAGCGTATCTCCGCGCTGAGTGATTCATAGCCGTGCTTGCATTGTTTGCAGTGGCTCATGCAGATAGTCTGACCTCTGTAATAAGGGCATATCACCGCGCCGCTGCCAAGCGTTTTTTTGCAGTGCGGACATTCTATCATCCTGCACCTCCGAGCTTGCTTAACCGTTCTGTGAGGATCTTGGTACGTTCTTTGCACCACGCCGCTGCAGCTTCATCGGCGCTATCATACAGCTTGCTGCTCCCGTCTTTGTAACGGATAGCAAAGCGTTGTTTATCATACAGCAGCGCAAGGTTCTTTCCGAAAAAATCCAGTATACGCCATCCCGGCGGGGGTTTCAGCACTTCGGAGGATATCATCTCATAGGGTGATTCGTCCTTGAGCGGCGGTTCCGCTTTCTGTTCGGGCGGAGCCTCGGCAGGCTTGTCTTCCTGCGGAGCTTCATCGGGTACCTCTACATTATCCAAGAAGAAAGGCTGTGGATGTCCCTCGTAGCCTGTTTCCCGTATCAGCTGGCAGGCTCTCTGTGCTCCACGCTCACCTTTATATTTGGTACGGGTTTTGCTGTTCAAAGGCTCAAAAATAGGCTTGCC
>JAZKZL010000143.1:0-7236 GCA_045612645.1 Oscillospiraceae bacterium | reverse complement strand
AATAGTGACCTCCGTAATTTAATGGAAGATCCGCCGTCCGCCTTTGTTCAATCGGAACATCGGCATGAATTCCTTAAAAGGTCCGTTCATATAATAACGGTCGAATCTATGTTTGTGAAAATGTTACCTCTCAGATCCTCATGGGAAAGAGTGGTGATTACTTTGTTGTTCTTCACGCTCACAACGAACGCTGTCTGATCCACAAGAACGAGAGTTTCATTGCTGCCCTTGTCTGCCGCGATCTCCACGCCTTTGTTAAGACGCTCCAGTGTATCGCCTGCCGAAAGGTCGATGCTCCTCTGCTCCAGACGCTGAATTGCATGTCTGGAAAACTCCACGCCGCTCTGCTGCTTTTCTGCCAGCTTTTCCTGCAATGCCGCCGCGAAAGATCCTTCCTGCGACGCCTGCGCTTCATTCGATGCTATCGAACTCTGCGGAACATGGTTTCCTGTGGTAACGCTGATCTGATTGCGAAGAGCAAGATATTCGCTTATCAGCATATTATTTCAGCCTCCATGCCATTTGCTCAGATATCTTCGGGAAGCTCCTCCAGATCCTGAACGTCCTCTTCCTGATATGTATCGCCCGTAAGCTCGCCTACGATTTCTTCCAGACCTTCTACGTCATACTCCAGATCCCAGATAGCGTCCTTTATCTCCTGGTTGTCTGCGAGGATAGCGTCAATGATCTCTGTAGCCAGCTCATCGGAATTGGTTTCGGGTGCCTCAACTTCGGGAACTTCCTCTGTTGCGCCGCCCTCGGGAACCTGATATTCGGGATACTTGACCTCAATCACATCGGAAAGCTTGTATGCGATATCTCCGATAACTACGTTTACTTCGCCGTTCTTCACCTGAATGGAATCGATCACGCCTGCGTCCATTACATCGCCCTTATCGGTCTTTGCCTTAACAGTTGCATACATTCCGATCATCATAGATGCTCTTGCGATGGTATCGCCAAGCGCCAGTGTGGAATTCACAGTGCCATTGCTGCTGCCTGAGCTTGTGTTTGTAGTCGCCACGGATGTGATCTTCGAGATATCAAAGCTCTTGCCGTTGACGGAAACATTATAGGTCTTGCCGTTCTTCACAACGCTCTCAACAACGCCTGTCTCCGTAACATGCTCCGCACCTTCCATCTTAGAGGCGGTAACGGTCTTGCCAACGAGGGATGCAGCATAATTTGCCTGAGCATATGTACTGGAATCCTGTGCGTACTGCAGAGATGTGAACTGTGCCATCTGTGTAACGAACTCGGTGTTGGATGTAGGCTCCAGAGGATCCTGATTCGTCATCTCGGCAACCAGTAATCCAAGGAATGTCTCGGAATTTACCAGATCCGCTGCGGAATCGGAAAATCTGTCTGCGTACTTCTCGTAGTTCGCCTGTATCTGCTCGTAGCTCGTGAGGTACTGACTGATGGTGTTATCTGCCATGAATTTACTCCTTTCGTCAGATTTTGTGCTTACATCGCTGATATCAGCTCTGCAAAGCTAGTGTCGTCAGCATTTTCGTCATCCTTATCCTCGCTGTCGTCACGATAATAGGGATTTCCGCTGCTGCCGTTGTAGTCCTGCGCCTTGTACTGCTGCTCGGACTGGTTTACTGTCTGCCAGCTTTCCAGCTCGATGTTGTTCTGCTTCAGGCTTTCCTGAATAGCTGCACCGTGCTGTTCGATGAGTCGCTGAGTTCTTGCGTTTTCAGCGGTGATGCTTACCGTCATGGCGCCGTCGATCGTCTTTGTGAGTTTCACTGTTATGCTGCCGAGATCCTCAGGTGTCAGCGTGATGCTGTACTCTGTATCTCCTTCGGCTGTGGTGGTCTGCTCCACGATGTTGGTAGTGATCTGTCTGATGATCTCAGAAGGTCTTACCTCCACCTGTGTGCCGTCGTTTCTTACGAAAACCACGGGTGTATCTGGTGCCATGGTCTGCGGCATCTGTTCCATGGGAAGCTGCTGTGCGTCTGCGCCGAGATCTGTCTCTGCCTGAGCATTGCTCTGCGAATTGTTCTGAGAACTGTTCTGTGCATTCGCCTGAACCTCTGCCTTGCCCTCTACAGCTGCGCTTATGTTGAGCTGTTCTGCAGGCTTAGCTGCGGTCTTTAAGATCTCCAGTTCTTCGGATTTGGATACCACTCTGCTCTTCGCAGTGTTCTCTGTACCCATTGCCTGGGCTGTGTAGCTCTGCTGAACGGGCTGCTCTGTGGTTTCATGTCTCTTCACCGTATATTCAGTGATGACTTTTCTGAGCTGCTCGAACTCCTCTGTGAACTTCACCTGCTCTGTGGGTGCTGCCTTTTCTGCGGATGCTGTCTGCTGTTCTGCCTGAACATCAGCGTTCTGCTGTGCTGTACTGCTCTGCTGCTCCTGTGCGGGAACATTCTGCATTACTGCCTGCTCTGTTACTGCCTCAGGTGCTTCGATCGCGGTCACGATCTCTTCGACTTCCGCCTTGACATCTGCCGTTGCCGCGTCGCTTACCACAGGAGCCGCTGTTTTCTCGGAGGATATCTCCTGCTCCAGCTTTACCGTTTCAATGCGCCTGTCAGGTGCCTGCATCATGTCCTCGGGGATCTCAACATCGGCTGTTTCAGATAAGATCTGAAGCAATTCAGTGATGTTGGTGTTCTCCTCCACCTTGCTGAGGAACGCTTCTGCTGTTTTGATATCCACCTGTACGGGTTTGATCTCGCCCTCCGCTGCATTCTCGGAAACGGGTATCTCATCCTCGGGGATTCCCAGCATCATCATTGCTACCACCATCAGCAGCACATCTGTCACATACTCCTGAGGGATCTCATCCAGCTTGACCTTGCCCTGAGCCACTGCTCTTGCCAGAGCCTTCAGCTCCGACTTGCCAAGTGCAGGAACATCGGAATCATCATCCGTCGCTACCCTGCTGATAGCGGCAGGCTTTTCATCGGTAGGCATTGCTTCGTTCTTAGGTGCTTCGGGCGATCCCTTTGCAGTTGCATCTCCGATCTCACCAAGGATATCAGCAAACTTTGCTTCCCTGTCGAGCTGTTCAAGCTGTTCCAGCTCCTCCATTCTGAGTGGCAGCGCAGCATCCGAGATCATGTAATCACTTCTCATGAAACCGGAATTCATTGATACTGCCATTATTTCTGTTTCACCTCCTTATATTATAATATAGTATATATCAAGGCTTTCGCCGTGATACCGAAATTAACCGCCCCGTACCGAGGCATTGGAAACGAATTCCTCTATAAACTGCTCGTTTTCCTTTGTTTCAAGCGCCTTGTACTCCTCCAGCTGCTTTTCTTCCAGCTTTTCAAGGGTCTTGACATCCTTTGTGGCTTCCACCACCACACCGAGCTGTGCTTCTATCTCTGCCCTTTTCTGAACAGCCTGCGCCTCTTTTTGATGTATCTCCTGCTGAAGAGTTACAATGTAGCGCTTGCGCATGGATATCTCATACGCCTGAGCGCCCTCTGCGCAGATACGTTCAAGCTCCTGACTTTCGCTGAACACCTTTCTGCGAAGCTCCGCAGTGGTCTCTTCGATCTTCACAAGCTCGCCCCGAAGTGCGCTGAGCGTGTTCTTCTGCCTGTCAAGCTCCTGCTCGCGGAAGTCCATGAGCTTTTGCAGCGTAAACTGAAATTTCTTCATCGCATATCACCTTACGCCTCGTTACTTACCGCATGGAGCAGCAGTTCAACTGTTTCATCCAGGCTGTAGGAGTCATCCACTCGCTGCATCAGGAACTCGTTTATCCTGTCGATCTTCCTTATTGCCTCGTCAAGCGCGGGGTTAGTGCCGTGCTTGTATGCACCGATGGAGATCAGATCGGAATTGTTGTTGTAAAGGGATAGCAGATTTCTTAGCTTTCCCGCAGCGTCCTTATGCTCCTCATCCGATATCTCGGACATCAGACGGCTGACGCTTTGTAATATGTCAATCGCAGGGTAGTGATTCTGCGCTGCGATCTTTCTCGAAAGAATGATATGTCCGTCAATGATACCACGGACTGTATCCGCAATAGGCTCGTTGGTGTCGTCACCCTCAACGAGCACGGTGTATATGCCTGTGATAGAGCCTTCGGGGAAATTTCCCGCGCGCTCCAGCAGCTTCGGCATATTGCTGTAAATGGATGGCGTATATCCTCTTGCGATAGGCGGCTCGCCTACGGAAAGTCCAACCTCACGCAGTGCCATAGCGTAACGCGTGAGACTATCCATCATCAGCAGAACATCCTTGCCTTGCTTCATGAAATACTCTGCAATGGCGGTTGCGGTGAGAGGGCATTTGCTTCTCATCATAGCAGGTTGATCGGAGGTTGCCACGACAAGCACTGAGCGCGCCATGCCCTCAGGGCCGAGATCTCGCTCGATAAACTCACGGACCTCACGGCCTCGCTCGCCTACCAGTGCGATAACGTTCACATCCGCCTTGACCTTTCGTGCGATCATGCCCATCAACGTGGACTTACCTACACCCGATCCTGCGAATATGCCCATTCTCTGTCCCTTGCCCATGGTGAGCATTCCGTCTATAGCCTTAACGCCAAGCTCTATCTTTTCCTTTATAGGGGGTCTTGTAAAAGGGTTTACGGGGATTCCCGTAATGGATATGGTATCGGGGCAATTCGGCTGCTCGCCGCCGTCAAGGGGATTTCCCGTTGCGTCAACGATCCTGCCGATAAGATCACTTCCCGCCTTCACCACGAGCTTATCACCCGTGTTGTCGACGATACTTCCAGGGCCTATGCCCTCGATCTCGGTGTACGGCATCAGCAGGATATTCTCCTTATTGAAACCAACCACCTCGGCGTGAACGTAGGATGTCATGTCCTTCGAGAATATACGGCACACATCGCCGATATTACAGGTGGGACCGCTCGCCTCGATCGTCATGCCGACTATCTTTTCGATCTTGCCCATGTAGCGGAAGGTATCATATTTAGTTACTTCTTCACGAAATGCTGCTAAATCCAAGATATGACCTCCGCCGTGTTAGTTATTCTTCCTGCGGCTCCTCTTCGGCTTTCTTTCTGCCCCTGCCCTTAGGCTTAGGGGAGCGGAATTTGCCTGAGCCAAGCTCCTGTATCATTCGCAGCTGCGTCTGGATGCCCGCGTCAGTGATCTCGCCGTCTGCCTCAACGATCACCGTTCCCGGCTCCGCATCGGGCAGCAGCTCCACCTCGACGTTCTGAACTCCGCCGCAAAGCTCCTTCAGATACTCGTAATCTGCGGCAAGCTCCTCAGTAGCTCCGTTCTTATCCAGCGTAATGCGGATGCGTTCAGTGCCGCGGAAATCCTTAGCCGCTTTCTTTATAAGCTTTTTGACCACCACACTGTCCTTAGCGGTAAGGCTGTCCAGCGTCACCTTGTTAGCTATGGTCATAATGGTCTCGAAAATATCACTTTCATATTTCTCAAACAGCGCCGCCTTTTCGGAAACTATGCTTTCCGCATATTGCTTTGCGCTGTCAAGAATATCCTGTCCTGCTGCTAAGCAGGCCTCAACGCCGTCCTTCTTACCCTGCTCGAAACCCTCCGCACGAGCCTTGATAAACACATCGTCACGGTTTGCTTCCGCATCGGCAGTTATCTGCTCGGCATTGGCGTTCGCCTCGGTAAGGATAGCCTCAGCGCGGCGTTTGGCGTCAAGGATAACTTCCTTGCCCTGTTCTATGTATTGCTCCTTCAGAGCCGTAAGCTCCATCTGCTGACGCTGCACCTGTTCCTCCCTGTCGCGCAGCAGCTGAAGTCTGAGTTCAAGCTCTGCGGAAAGGTCGTTCTTATCGGGTGCGTCAGCCGCTTCTGCAGAAGGCGCATTATTCATCTGCCTGTTAGGCTCAGCAATATTCGGACGGTTCACCATAACGGTGTTTGATATATCCACACCGCCCTCGCAGAACACGGAGTTCCTTTTTAATACTGCCAATCAAATCCCTCCGTAATCCAATGAGTAAATTAAGCGATGATCTCGTCGCCGCCTCCGCTTCTGGAGATGGTAACAACACCCTCCTGCTCCAGACGTCTGATGACGGATACGATACGCTGCTGAGCTTCCTCAACATCACGCATACGAACATTGTGCAGATACTCGATATCTGCCTGCAGGCTCTCTCTTGCACGGGAGGAGATATTTGCGAAGATGCACTCTGCAACCTCCTGTGTAGAACCCTTGATAGCGATCGCAAGATCCTTGGGATCGATCTCCTTTGTGAATGCCTGAATGGACATAGCATCCAGATTGACGATATCCTCGAACACGAACATCTTCTGCTTGATGAGGTCTGCCAGCTTCTGATCTCTTGCAGCCAGCTCGTCGAAGATGAACTTCTCTGTTGCACGGTCTACATTGTTCATGACCTCTGCAACGTAGTTGATACCGCCCACCTCCATGGAATCCATCGTAACAAGGCTTGCGAACTTCTTTTCCAGCGCATTCTCAATAGACTTGATGACCTCAGGCGAAGCCCTGTCCATCCTTGCGATACGTTCAACTACCTCAACACGCTTCTCCTTTGGAAGCTCTGCTAAGATAGCGGAAGCCTGATCGCTTCTTGCGTAGGAAAGGATAAGTGCGATGGTCTGCGGATGCTCGTTCTGAACGATAGCCAGCAGGTTTTTATAGTCAGCCTTGCGAACGAAGTCAAAGGACTTTGTCTTGAGCTGCTTTGTAATTCTAGCGAGAAGGTTGTTTGCCGCTTCTGCGCCGAACGCCTTCTCAAGTATCTCACGGGCGTAATCAACGCCGCCCTCTGTAACGACCTTCTGTGTAAGGCAAAGCTCGTAAAACTCGTTGAGGACCTCTTCCACGGTCTCTATAGGCTGATACGATAGCCTTGCAAGCTCCACGGAGACCGCTTCGACCTCGTCATCGGAGAGGTGCTTATATATGAGAGATGCATTCTCGGCACCCATTGAAGCCAGAACCAGTGCGATTCGCTGCGCCTGATTAAGCTCCTTTCCGTTTTCTCCTCTTGCCATTTATATTCCTCCGATGCAATTAATCTTCTCTGAGCATATTCTTGATGATAGAAGCCACGATATCGGGGTTTGTCTTTGCAAACTCGCTGATCTCTCTCTTTAGGATGGTCTCTCTGGAATCCTTTCCTGCCTCTTCTGTAAGGCTTGCTATATTGAAATCAATTTCCTCAGGCATATCCTGCTCCTGAGAGGATCCCATCATCGAATTATTGTACTGAGCGCTGCCTGCGGCTGCAAGAGCTGCTTCCTGTCTGCGTCTGATCTTCTTCTTTCT
>JAZKZL010000142.1:0-11629 GCA_045612645.1 Oscillospiraceae bacterium | reverse complement strand
CTGCTGCGCTCTCCAGACTGCCGCTTTACAGAGATCGTTTCGGCAGACAAGGTGCGTGAAATGCTGGAAACAGGCGGAAAAAGCTTTACAAAAAACTGGTACGGTCAGTTAATGACCGTACCTCAGATATTCGCTTATTTTATTCAGCTCGATAAGTGGATGAAAGAATATAACGTGATCATCTCCGACTAAGATCAGCTGTTGCGGCGCAGCATCTCCTCTGCTGCCTGCAGGCTGCTCTCGCTGCTGCCGTCGCCATCAATTATGCGTGCAAGCTCTGCACGTCTGCCGTCGTGATCCAGCTGCTGAATGCGTGTGAAGGTGCGCTCGCCCTCGGTGTTCTTTTCTATCAGCAGGTGGTAGTCTGCCTGAGAGGCGATCTGCGCAAGGTGGGTTATACACAGCACCTGACGTTTTTTCGCCGTCTCCGCTAGCTTTATGCCGACTTTCTGCGCCGCCCTGCCACTGATTCCTGCATCCACCTCATCAAAGATGAGCGTGGGGATATCGTCGCTGTCGGCGAGCACGCTCTTTATCGCAAGCATGATTCGGGAAAGCTCGCCGCCGCTGGCTATCTTGTTCAGCGGCTTAGGCTCCTCGCCTGCGTTTGCGGAGATGAGCATATCCACCGCATCCATGCCGTTTATCGTCACCTTGTCCTTGTTTACCGTGATCACTATGCGCACATTCGGCATATCAAGGAATCTCAGCTGCTCACAGATCTCATCGGAAAGCCTTTCAGCCGCTTCACTGCGCAACTTTGTGATATTCGCAGCCGCTTTTTTGACCTCCTCACCGAGGTCATGTTTTTTTGCCATCAGCTGTTCAAGCTCTCCGTCTGCGCCGTCAAGCTCCATAAGCTCGACTCTGCATTCATCCAGATACTCCACCAGCTGATCTGCGTCCATATTATACTTGCGCTTTGCGTGTTTCAGGGCGGATACTCTGTCCTCAAGTGCGGCTTCTCTTGCCGCTCCGCTGTCATCGTTAGTGAGTGAGGATATCTCCGCTGCGATGTCCTCAGCCTCGGGCAGGATATCGCCTATGCGCTTTGCAAGCTCGTCTGCCTCGGGCATGAACGCTGAAACGGATGTAAGCGTGTTCATCGCACGGCGCAGCTGATCCAGTGCACCTGCCGTATCCTCGCCGTTAAGGCAGCCGTAAGCCGAGTACAGCGCCGACTGTATCTTCACGAAATTGCGGCACTTCTGAAGCTCCGCTTCAAGGCGGTCGCCCTCGCCCTTTTCGAGGTTCAGCTCTTCCAGCTCCTCAACTATCATGGTGAGTTTCTGGATCTTCAGCGCCCTTGTCTCGTTCTCGGTCTGCAGCTTGTGTATGCGCTTAGACACCTGTGAAAAGCTGCGGAATTTCTCCCTGTAATCAGCAAGGACATCGCCCAGTCTGCCGTAGCTGTCAAGGATATCCCGCTGATTATCCGAGGACATAAGTATCCTGTTTTCATGCTGACCATGAACATCCACCAGCATGGAGCCTATCTCACGCAGCATGGCAGCTGTAGCGGAACGCCCGTTTATTCTGGCGCTGCTCTTTCCGTCTGCGGATATCTCACGCATAAGCATAAGCTCGCCGTCCTCTGCGGTAAAGCCCATCTCAGAGAGCATTCCCGCTACTGTTTCGGGGATATCGTCAAACATCGCCGTGATAACAGCCTTTGGCGCACCTGTTCTCACAATATCCTTTGTCGTTCTCTGACCAAGGATGGCGTTTATGCCGCCGATAAGGATACTCTTACCCGCACCGGTTTCGCCCGTGAATACATTGAAATTCCCGCCAAACTGCGCCGTTGCCCTTTCGATAACGGCAAGGTTTTCTATTGAAAGCTCACGCAGCAAGATATATCCCTCCTCAGCTGTTCTTCATCATCTTTTTCAGCTGCTCTATCAGCTGAACGGCGTGATTCTCCGAACGTGTCAGCACGAAAATAGTGTCATCACCTGCGATGGTTCCCACCACAAAGCCGAACTTCTGCTCATCCAGCACCGCACACGCAGCATTCGCAAGACCGCTCCTGCACTTCACCACAACTGTATTCATCGCATAATCGAGGGAGACCACCGCCTGCGCAAACAGGCTGTTATAGGCAGGAGATTTTCCCATCGCCGCCGAGAAGTAGCAGTTCACTCCGTTTTCGGACATACCCTTGGTTATCTTCAGCTCGCGCATATCTCTCGAAACTGTTGCCTGCGTGACCTTATAGCCTGCCTGTTTCAGCAGTATCTGCAATTCCTGCTGCGTTTCCACCTCGTTTTCAATGATGATGGAGAGTATCGCAGCATGGCGCTGCTTTTTATCCATGGTATGTCACCCCGTTTCTTATTTCAATGGTGTCATTAACTTATTTCTTACTGCGCCGAAGAATCCTTCGCCTGCCTCGATCAGCGCAAGGGACTTTTCACATCTGCGCAGAACCAGTGTATCACCGTCTCCGAACGGGATACCACGCTCGCCGTCCACGCTTATCGTCACCACGCTGCCCTGATAGGAAACGCACTTCAACGAGATCTCCTTCGCCGCCGAGAATATCATCGGGCGTGAAAACAGCGTATGGGGACACAGCGGCGTACATTCTATGCACTCCATATCGGGAGCGATTATCGCACCGCCCGCAGAAAGCGCATAAGCCGTGGAGCCTGTGGGCGTGCTGAATATCACTCCGTCAGCATGTACTCTCGAAACCTCGCTGTTGCCGCAGGAGATATGAAATTCAGGCAGCTTTGAGCTTCTGTCGCGCTCCACCACCACGTCATTGAGAGCCTCACGGGATTCGCAGCTGCCGTCTGCACGGTGTATCTCCACGTTCATTATCATGCGGCGGCTGACATTCATCCTGCCGCAGAGTATCTCGGGAATGCGCTCTATATCGGACGGCTCCAGAGTTGCCATAAAGCCGAGTCTGCCACGGTTTACACCCAGCAGAGGAAGTCCGTACATTGCCGCAAGCTTGCCCCAGCGGAGTATCGTTCCGTCACCGCCCACGGTTATCATGCAGAGTGCGCCGTGAAGCTCACTGCCCTGCTCGTAGAGCGAAGCCTCAAAGCCGCTCTTGCCAAGCAGTGCACAGATATCTCCCGCAAGCGAAGCCGCAGCCGCGTCCTGCGTGTTGTATGTAATTATCACACGTTTGCTCATAGCTCCGCCACCTTTTCAATGTGCATAAGATATTCCGTGTTTCCATCGCCGCCCTGCACGGGGGAATCCGCTACGCCAAGCACCGTGAAACCGCACTGCTGCGCAAACGCCGTGATATCCTCCACCACTCTGCGGCGTATCTTTTCATCCTTAACTATGCCCTTTTTATTGAGAGCCTGTCGCCCCGCCTCAAACTGCGGCTTGATGAGCGCCACTGCTTTTCCATGCATCTTAAGCAGCCTGTTTATGTGAGGAATCACCTGCTTTAGCGAAATGAACGACACATCCGTGCCGACAAAATCCACCTGCTCAGGGAGCTGCGCTGTGCGGATATCCGTCTGTTCCATAACGACTACTCTGCTGTCCGCTCTGAGCCTAGCGTCAAGCTGATCTGTTCCCACATCCACGGCGTAGACTCTCGCCGCACCGTTCTGCAGCATACAGTCCGTAAAGCCGCCTGTGGAGGAGCCTATATCAAGGCACACAAGCCCCGAAAGCTGCAGTTCAAACGCATTAACTGCGCCCTCCAGCTTCAGACCGCCCCTGCCCACATATTTCAGCTGCTCACCTGTGATGGTGATATCGTCCGTCTCGGAAACATCACAGGACGGCTTTGTGCAGGGTGCGCCGTTCACCGAAACTCCGCCGCTTTTTATAAGGCTCTGCGCCGCTGTACGGCTCTTGCAGAGTCCCTTTTCAGCGAGATATTGATCAAGCCGCACTGCGACACCTCCTTTATCGTAATCTTCTTATCATGCTGTCCTTATCCAGCCCGAACATTGCAAGCTGCTCATCCACAGTCGCCGCAGGCACGAAACGGTCAACACCCACCATATCAAAGCTGCCGCTGAATCCGCGCTTTCTCAGCGCCGCACAGAATTTCTCAGCAACGCCGCCTGAAAGGATGCCCTCCTCAAAGAACACGATCCTCTCATACCGAACAGCCGCCTCCGCCGCACTTTCGGGTACGGGAGCTATCTGCGTGAGCCTCATCCAGTCCGCGCCGCACTGCTCTGCCGCCTCATGCAGCCATCCCGAGATGCGTCCGTAGCTCACCGCAAGAGTTTGCGAGTTCTTTCCGCTATAGGCAAAATTCTTTGACACAGGCAGACCGTTAGGGAGCGTCACTCCCACAGGGAGCAGAACACTGCTCTCACCGCCCTTGGGATATCTCACCGCCGCCACGCCCTTTGTCTCATATATAGCGCGGAAAAGGCAGCTTTTAAGCTCCGCATAGTCCGCAGGGGAATATATCGTGGTATTCGGCACGGAGGATAACATTGCCACATCAAAAATGCCCTGATGTGTCTCTCCGTCCTCCCCCACAAGACCTGCGCGGTCAATAGCAAGGGTGATATGCGTGTTTTCGATAGCACAATCGTGGATCAACTGATCATAGCTACGCTGCAGAAATGTCGAATACACCGCAAACACGGGGAGCATTCCCTCCGCCGCAAGACCTGCCGCAAAGGTCACGGAATGCTGCTCCGCTATGCCCGTATCGAAAAAGCGCTCGGGGAACGAGTTATTGAAATAGTTCAGTCCCGTTGCATACTTCATTGCAGCGGTTATGGCGCATATTCTGCGGTCTCCCCTGCCGAGTCTTTCAAGCTCCTTGCCAAACACCTCGGAATAGGTGTGCAGCGGAGCGATACTGCCTTTCTTGGCAACTGCGTGATATTCACCGGGATTCTCCTCTGCAGGCTTATAACCCTTGCCCTTTGTGGTGAACACATGCACCACGCAGGGGCGCTCCATCATCTTTGCAACGGAAAGAGCCTCTATCATATCCGCCATATCATGCCCGTTGACGGGTCCGATATAGGCGTAGCCGAGATTTTCAAACAGGGTGCTGCTGTTATACAGAGCTTCTTTCAGCAGATTCTTTGCCGCACGCACGGCTCTTTCAAGCCTTTCGCCCACAACAGGCACGCCCGAAAGCGCAGACTTGAAATGCTCCTTTGCGCAGTAATACTTCCTTGTGGAGCGTATCTGTGCAAGATATCTCGCCAGTGCGCCGGTGCTTTTGGAAATGGACATCGCGTTATCGTTCAGCACCACCACAAGTCCCGATTTCAGCTTTGCACCGTTATTCAGACCCTCGTAAGCCATGCCGCCCGTAAAAGCTCCGTCACCGATCACCGCAGCCACCGTGCCTTTTTTGCCGCTCAGCCTCATTGCCGTGGCTATTCCGCAGGCAGCGGAAACGGATGTGCTGCTGTGACCCGAAACAAACGCGTCAGCCTCGCTCTCGCCGCGCCTTGTAAAGCCCGAGATACCACCGAGGCTCCTCAGCGTGCCGAAACGGGAGAATCTTCCCGTAAGCAGCTTGTGAGCGTACGCCTGATGTCCCACATCCCACAGGATGCGATCCTGCGCCACATCAAACACATAATGCAGCGCAACGGTAAGCTCCACCGTGCCGAGATTTGAGGAAAGATGCCCGCCTGTTTTGTTTACGGTTCTTAAAATACAGCCCCGCAGCTCTCGGCAGAGGCCTTTGAGCTGCGGTAGCGTCATTTCTGAAATTATTTCATGGTTGATATTGTCGTTGAGAAACATTACAGCTCCTTATATTAAGCAACAGGAAAAACCATAGCAATGATGATGCCCAGCATGGAGCCTGCCATTACCTCAATGGGAGTATGGCCGAGAAATTCCTTGAGATCCTTTTCTTCGGAAAGATCGTCGATATCCTCCTCATCCGCACCGCACAGCTGGGAGATCTCATCATCCATCTCGTCAATAACCTTACGCATACGGTTAAGCTCCTTTGCGTGCAGACCTGCGTTGTATCGAACGCTCATTGCGTCATAGATAACGATAACAGCCAGGATCATAGCCAACGCAAAGAAAGGGGAGGTATATCCCTGCGATCTTCCTGTGTACAATGCAACCGATACCACCAGGGAGGAATGCGAGGATGGCATACCGCCTGCGCCCACAAGCCTTTCAGGGTTAAAGGACTTCACCTTGATCGCATGAACGATAGTCTTTATGATCTGAGCAGAAAGCCATGCTATCGTACCCACCGACATGATGGGATTTGCCATTAAAATCTTCATCCACATATCTGAAACACCTTAATAATTCCTTTTAAGCAGCATATCTGTAAGTTCCCTGAGGAACTGAGTATCCTCAAAAGCGTCCAGCGCTTTCATTGCCTGATTGGTCAGTCGCTCTGCCTCGGCACGGGCGTTTTCGAGACCCACCGCCGTAACGTATGTATGCTTGCCGCTTTCCGCGTCACTGTGGACAGGCTTGCCCAGCAGCTTCTCATCTGCGGTAACGTCAAGGATATCATCGATGATCTGGAACGCCAGACCCAGCTTCTGCGCATAGTCGCCTGCGGCAAGCTGCTTGTCTGCACCTGCGCCTGCGGCTATACAGCCTGCACGGCAACAAAAATCCAACAGCGCACCTGTTTTCATGCGATACATCTGCAGAAGTATGTTCACGGGGAGCTGCTTGCCCTCGTTCTCGGTATCGATCACCTGACCGCCTATCATGCCGAAGATGCCCGCACTCTCACCGAGCAAAGATATGATCTTCAGCGCCGCACCGCTGTCCATGCGCTTTTTCAGCGCCGCTTCAGCGATGATCTGATAGGGCAGCATAGCCAGTGCGTCGCCCGCAAGAAGTGCTGTAGCCTCGCCGTAAGCCTTGTGACAGCTCGGCTGACCTCTGCGCATATCATCATCGTCCATGCAGGGCAGATCGTCATGTATCAGCGAAAAGGTGTGCATCATCTCGATAGCGCACGCCACGGGAAGGGCGTCCTCCGGCTCGCCGCCGCACACACGGCAGAATTCCATCACCAGTGCAGGACGTATACGCTTGCCGCCTGCATTGAGGCTGTGTCTCGCCGCAAGTATAACACTCTTCTGCAGGCACTCAGTTTCGGGAAGATACCTGTTCAGCGTATCCTCAACAAGCTCCGCATAATATTCCAACTGTTCCTTAACCATCTTTTCCTCACTCTGCCGCTTCAAGCTGCTCTATCGTCAGCTTTGCGGTATTTATATATTCACGGCACTGCTTTGTAAGCTCCACCGCTTCGGTGTAGAGCTTCATAGATTCCTCAAGAGTAAGCTCACCGCTCATCTTTTCGGATATCTCCGCAAGCCTTGCCATAGACTTTTCAAATTCCATATCAATCCTGCTCCCTTTCGGTATGTGTGACCTTTGCTTTTGCGCTGCCATTCGCGAGGAGTATATCCACCTCGTCGCCCTCATGCAGCTCCGATGCGTCCGTCACGATGGTGCCGTCACGATAGGTCACGGAATAACCGCGCACCAGCACCGCCATCGGATTCAGCGCAGAGATCATCTCCGCATTTGCACTGAGCGCTCTTTCCGCGCGTTCCACCGCCCCGTGTGCCTTGCCGCTTATCGACTGCGAAAGGCTCTCCAGCCGCTGCGAAAGCATCGCTATGCGGTTTTTGGGAGAAAGCGCGGTTATCACCTCGCTGCGATAACTGAGCGTACTTTCATTATCGGAAATGCAGCGTCTTGCGTATGCGCTTATCCTGCGCTCCATGCCGTTTATTGCGGAAAGTATCGCAGAGATATCAGGCACTGCAAGCTCCGCCGCCGCAGAGGGTGTAGGCGCACGCATATCCGCCGCCATATCCGCAACAGTGAAGTCCGTTTCGTGTCCCACAGCTGATATGGTGGGAATGGTACTGTTATAGACCGCTCTCGCAACTATCTCTGAATTGAATGCACCGAGATCCTCCGATGAGCCGCCGCCACGCCCGAAGATCAGAGTATCCGCACCCGTTTCCTGCGCCTTGCGGAAAGCCTTTGCCACGGACTCCGCCGCACCGACGCCCTGCACCTGCGCAGGTATCACCACGAGCTTTACAAGCGGATAGCGCCTTGAAATGATGTTTATCACATCCTGAAGCGCCGCACCGCCCGCAGAGGTTATCACAGCTATCTTCTTCGGCATGGAGGGGATAGGTCTCTTTCTCGAAAACAGACCATCCTCTGCAAGCCGCTTTTTCAGCTCCTCAAGAGCCGCAGCCTGCTCTCCCTCGCCATCCTTTTCCATATAGGAGCAGTTTATCTGATACACGCCGTTTGGCTCGTATACGGTTATTGCACCGCCACAGATCACCTTGTCTCCGTTTTCGGGATCAAAGCGCAGCGCAGAGGCGTTTCCCGCGAACATCACAGCCTTCAGCTGAGTCTGCTCATCCTTCAGGGTGAAATACAGATGTCCTGTTTTGTAGTGACGGGTGAAGTTGGATATCTCACCGCGCACCGCAACGTTGCCGAGACGCTTATCGCCCTTTATGAGCATTCCCACGACTCTGTTCACCTGCGATACCGTCACTACGGGAGGCTTATTCCTTATTTCCATCCATCTCTCCGAGATATGCGTTCAGCACGCCGTTGATGAAGCCGCTGTCCGCCTTGTATGCATATTTCTTTGCAAGCTCCACAGCCTCGTTGATAGCCGCTGCATTGGGAACTCTGTCGCAGTACTTCATCTCATATACGGCGATCTTCATGATGACCATATTGATCTTTGCGATTCTCGCAACGGAACGGGTGGTGCTGTATTTTGCAATGATCTGCTCCAGCTCCTCGTTGTGAGCGAGAACGCCGTTCACGATCTCGTCTGTCTCCTCATTTCTTGCAAGACCGAACGCCTCCTCATTGGCAGCGCAGATCTCTTCGGTATCTACTCCGAAAAGTGTCTGATAAAGGATGATAAACGCACCCTCACGCACTTCTCTTCTTGTCAGCTTTTCTTCCATTATTTTGTCCTCTTACTGATTGTTGAATTTGATGCCCGCAACGTTGACATCCACCTTTGTTACGGTAAAGCCTGTCATGTTCTGAACAGCGGATTTCACGCTCTTCTGCACGTTCTCCGCAACAGTAACTGCATTGAAGCCTTCCTTTACCACGATATCCACTGCGATGGCAACGGATTCGCCTGTCAGCTTGGAGCGCACGCTCTTGCCGAACATCTTTGCCTTTGCATTGGCAGGAGCCAACACCTGACCGTTGCAATCAACGCCGTCGATCTCGGTAGCTGCAACCTCTGCTATCTTCAGGATGACCGCATCGGAAACCTTGATGCTGCCAACGGGCTTGTTCTTATTTGCCTCCATATCATTACCTCCTGTAAGAACAAGGGAACAGCGGTGCAAAGCATTATTGGGATACTACGACCGCACGCCCTCGGTTAAACAAACTTATTCCAGTATAGTATATCATATTTTCAGCGTTTGTACAAGTGTTTTTTTGGAATTTCGCCGATAAGTGAGCATATTTTGATGTTCTATCGGGAGCAAGTCCGTCATATCCTTTACAAAACGAAAGCGAGGGACGAAGAATGATAACCGCAAGAACCTGGAATATACCGCTCAAAACCGCACAGAAGCTGCTGAAACCACCCACATCAGGCGCAGGTCAGCTATGTGAGCTGCGTCTCAGAGCAGGCCGCTGCGCCGTTGCCGTTTTATCGGACGGGCGGATGCTGCGCTGCTCCGCTCCGCTCACACGGGAGGATATCGAGGAATGCTTTCAGGAGCTTTGCAGGCATTCGGTACACAGCTTTGAACGGGAAATAGCCGAGGGATATATAACACTCCCCGGAGGTCACAGAGCAGGTTTCTGCGGCACGGCGGTGATCCGTGACGGAAAGCTCGTCACTCTGCGGGACATCTCTGCGATAAATCTCAGGATAGCGCACGAAATAAAGGGCTGCGCAGAGCAGCTTTACCGCTCGGTGTTTTCGGACGGGCTGCATTCGCTGCTGATAGCAGGCAAGCCGATGTCGGGTAAGACCACGGTGCTGAGGGATCTGTCGCGGCTGCTCGGTGAGCGCTGCAAGACCGCCCTCATCGACTGCAGAGGCGAGCTTGCCGCAAGCTATAATGGCACACCATCACTGGATATAGGCGAAAATACCGACATCCTCACAGGATATCCAAAAAATGAGGGGATAATGATCGCACTGCGCACAATGAGTCCCGATATCATACTATGCGACGAGATAAGCGGAGAATCCGAGCTGCTGCAGGATTGCATGAATTGCGGCGTCAGACTGGTGGCTACGATACACGCAGATTCAATTACGGAACTGCTGTCGGCAGAAAGAACACGCCGCCTTGCCGAGGGTTTCGATCTTGTTGCGGTACTGGGTGAAAAAGGCTCCGTTAAAGAGCTGAGACGTGTACGAAAGGAGGCTGCGACATGAGACTTCTGATCGCAGCTGCGGCATTTCTCATCGGAACGGTGTGGGGCATCGGCAAAAGCAACTCTTTCCTCAAGCGGGCAAAGCTCATCTCCCAGCTAAAGCAGATTATAACGGAATTCTCCGTCGCGATACGCTGCACCGCCCCCACACTGGACGAGCTTGCAGATAACTGCAGCGGAGTTTTCGGGGAGCTTTTGAGAGCCGCACGGCAGGAATGCTCCGATATAAGAGCCGCATGGCAGAACGCCGTGCAGCAGCTGAGCCTCTGCAGCTTTTGCGGCAAGGAGGAGACCGCCATCCTATCAGAGCTTGGCAGGGAGCTTGGCACCTGCTCCGCCGAGGGTCAGCTTGCTCTGCTGGAGCTGCACCGATGCAGGCTGGATAAGCTATCCCTTGAGGCTGACGACAGCGCCCGCAGCAAGGGCAAGCTGTTCCGCTCTGTGGGTGCGCTGCTGGGTGCAGGCGCCGCAGTGCTTATCATATAGGCGGTGAGGCATGGAGCTTGATCTCATATTCAAGATAGCGGCAGTGGGAATAATCGTTGCGGTGCTTAATCAGATACTTAAAAAGACAGATCACGACGAGCAGGCTATGATGATGACAGTGGCAGGTATCGTGATAGTGCTGATGATGCTCATTCCCGCAATAGACGAGCTTTTCGACACGATACGCTCGGTATTCGGCTTATGGTGACGACATGGATATTACAGCGATAGCAGGTATCGGCATTTTATCGGCGGTGCTTTGCGTAATAGTAAGGCAATACAAGCCTGACGCCGCCCTCGGCATAAGCGTTGCCTGCGGAATACTGATAATGACCGCTGTTATCACCATGCTTGCGCCATCCGTTGCAGCAATAACCGAGCTTGCCTCTGCGGCAGGTCTCGATGGCGGATATGCTCAGGTGCTGCTCAAAGCACTGGCGGTGTGCTACCTCACTCAGCTTGCCTCAGACAGCTGCCGTGACGCAGGCGAAAGCGCTATCGCCTCGAAAATAGAGCTGGCGGGCAAGGCTGCGATAGCAGTGATATCCCTGCCCGTGTTCACCTCGCTTGCAGAACTGGTGACAGATCTGATAAATGTCATGTAACAGGAATACAAAATGCAAAAGATCGTTATAATATTACTATTTGTAATGCTACTATTTGCCACAAGCCTTAACGTGTACGCCGAAACTGCCGAAATATTCGACTATGGCAGGGACAGGCTGGAGCAGGCCGTGCCGCCCGAGGCTGCGAATGTGCTTGAAGACGAAGGCAT
>JAZKZL010000141.1:0-3357 GCA_045612645.1 Oscillospiraceae bacterium | reverse complement strand
CCTGCCCTGCTATCTGATCGTAAGACGGCAGGGAGAGTTTCAGGGTCGTTTCCGAAACGTATTCGGGGATATGGAGGGTATCGCCTGAAATGCTCTTATACAGGGCGGATATCTTAGCTGCGGCATCGGAGCTTCCATCCGCCGCCTGTCTGCGCATAGTTTCGGCACGGGTGTAGAAATCGCTGCCTCCGAATTGAGCAACAGTTCCCTCCGCCAGCGAAAGCTGTGCAGAGAGACTGCCTGCACGCTCGGATATCCCGGCGACATCTTTGATACCGTATCTTGCGAGTATTGATTCCAGCTTTGCCTGCTGCTCCGCTGTACTGCCCTGTGAAATGCTCGCAATATATGCGGAGTAAGCGGCGGCGTAATCCTCGTAGTTCTCATACTGCCAACTATATGGCTTTGCCATATTTTCGGAAACCGATGTATCGGCGGTGTTCAACTCCTCAGAAAGCCTGTCAAGGGTCTCTTTTTCGGCAGAGAGTGTGGTATAACTGCTTATGATGAGATTCACACCCTCATCGACAGCCAAGATATATGCGCCGTTTCCTGCCGAAACGATCTCCTCAGCCCGTGCCGAAAGCAACTTGGCATAGCTACTGTATGTGCGTTCAAGATACTGGGTCGGTGGATTGATGTTGTTATATATTCCCACGAAGGAGAAATAGCTCGAACAGCACATTGCCATAAGCAGAGCAACTATCTTGCCGAAGGATGGTCTGCGGCGAAGTCCGTTCTCAAGGAAATACACCACCGTCTGCACCGCCAGCGCAAACAGCAGCGGCGCATAGGCAAATGTAGCTGCAAAGTACGCTTTTGCTCCGTCCCATGTGGTGAAGAACGAGATTATCTGCAGCAGCAGCGAGACCACTGCCGCAACCACCATCAGCGACTTATCACGGAAAAGGAAAACATCTCCGCTGCCGCCGAAAAAGCTCTTATTATTCATCCGCAGTCACCGCCTCAACGGTCTCGGAAGGCTCGTTTGCCATGGGGAAGCTCACTATTGCCTTGAACATGTCACCGTCAAGCTCGATATCGAAATTACCGCCGCAGGCAAGCGTGAAGCCCTGTGCAATGGAGAGTCCGAGTCCTGTACCCTCGGTGCTTCTCGCCTTGTCGCCACGGGTAAAGCGCTCCATGATCTCCTCCTTGGTGAAGTTCATCTCATAGGCTGCAATGTTCTTGATGATGATATATGCATAATTACCGTGCGTTTCAAGGGAATAATAGATTCGTGTTCCCTGCATGGAATATTTCAGTGCATTATCAAGCAGATTCTGTATAACTCTGTAAAGGCGCTTTCCATCACTGATGACAGTCACGGGAGGCTGACATACGTTGATTTTGATCTCCAGACCCGATGCCGCTATCTTATCTTCCATCTCACCGAGAGTCTGATAGGAGAGCTTTGTCAGGTCAAGCGGAGTGCGCTCAACGGTTATCTCGCCGCTGGTGGTCTTGGCAAGTTCGAAAACATCTGAAACGATGTTCTTAAGGCGCTCGGATTTTCTCTGCAGAATGCCTACATATTCAGCCGCATCACCTGTAAGCTGCTCCTTGGAAAGCAGCTCAATATAACCGATAATGGATGTGAGCGGCGTTTTCAGATCGTGAGAGACATTGGTAACAAGCTCCATTTTGGTGCGCTCAGCCTTTATCGTTTCCTCAATGCCTCGGCGGTACTGATCGGATATGGCAGAGAGCATTGCCGAGGTCTCCGTGTAGGGAGAGTTCTTGGACATTACAGGCTTATATGTGTAGTTTCCGACGTACATCTCACGGATCTGCTTTTCAAGCTGCGCTCCGTCACGGATGATAAGATATCTTCCAAACAGCAACAGAGCGAGGAACACCACTTCAAGCAGCAGCGGAAGTGCGTTATCGGAAAACAAGCAAAGGAAGAACACAAGCACGCTTGCGATGATGAAGATGCTGTCAAGCAGCAGCAGCTTTTTAGCAACAGTACCTTTATAAAGCTCGCCTGTGAACACATCCTTTATGAAAAGCGGCAATCTCCATGCCTGTTTCAGCAGCTTTAAAAGCAACTTTCCACACCATTTCAGCGCCACAAAAACATAATAGAGCGCAAACAGGATGATGCTGCCGCGATACGCCCTGCCATTCTTTATGCGAACAGTGATAGATACTGCGTGATACAGCAGGAACGCTGCAGCAACAGCAATCACAAGACCCGAGATAGCCATAGTGAGAATCCTGCCGTTCATTGTGTGACAGATATCCGCAAGAGCAGTTTCGTTGAACAGTATAAAGACGAATACAACTGCAGTGCAGATAACGCCCAGCAACGATATCTCATACGGCATGCGCAGGAATTTCGGAAATGTTACATTTCCCTCCTTGTCCTCGCCGCTGACGGAGCATATCATGCAAAGCAGCAGGATACCTGCCGCTATAAGAGCGATCTCGCTTATAAGGATGATCTGCATATTGCGGCGCATCTCCATCCAGAGCGCCTGCTGTCTATCGAACTGAGCCTGCGTGTAGCCAAAGGTAATATGCTCATCTTCATTTACAAGATCGCCAAAACGATCAAATCCACGTCTTTCAACTGCTGACGGAGTTACTCCTCCGAAACGGGAAATATCTGACTTATCAACAGTAAAGATGATATCCGCATTATACCCGTTGGTGTACTCATGACCACGATAACGGATATTGGCAAAATTATTCAGCTCCCGAAGATCTGTTCCTGTCATGTGCATGGAATTTTGCCGTGCATTACGCTCAAGAATCATAATGATCTTACAATAATCGGATGTAACTCTGTCTGCAAAGCATTCGGATTCGTAATAGTTATCTGCCATCAGCGCATCGCCTATGTAGATATTGCCGTCCATGTAGCCGTAAGCGGGAAGATATCCCGCAATGACGCCCGCCGCAGCAAAGCATCCTATAAGGAGTATCACCAGCAGCGTTTTCACTGCCTTACTTCTGCTAAATCTTTTCAATTTTGTAGCCAACGCCCCACACCACCTTTAAATATTTCGGTTCCCTAGGATTAATCTCGATCTTTTCACGGATGCGGCGGATATGCACCATTACGGTGTTTTCCACAGCGTATGCCGTTTCGTGCCATACCTTTTCGTATATCTGCTCCGCCGAGAACACTCTGCCTGCGTTCATCATCAGCAGCTCCAGAATACTGTATTCCTTTGCGGTGAGCTTTACAGGCTCACCTTCGACAATAACGCTCTTTTCGCCTGTTCTGAGCGTAAGACCGCCGATGGCAATATCTCCGCCCATCATACGACTGGCGTAATCACCCAGCGACATATATCTGCGCAGCTGACTCTTTACTCTTGCGATAAGCTCGGGCGGCGAGAACGGCTT
>JAZKZL010000140.1:0-10085 GCA_045612645.1 Oscillospiraceae bacterium | reverse complement strand
ACTTCCTGTGAAGCGCTTGAAAACGCTCTGCTGAACTATGACGGTACGATGTTCATCATCTCCCATGACCGTTATCTGATAAACAAGCTTGCAGACAGGATTTATTATCTCACTCCCGATGGAGTTAAGGAATATCTCGGTTCTTATGATGCCTATGCTCTCACCCTACAGAATACGGAGGAACAGGCTCAGGCACAGTCTGCCGCGAAACCACAGAAAACAGAAAAGGTCAATGATTATAAGCTGAAAAAGGAGCGTGAATCCGAGCGCCGCAAGCTGAACACGAAGATCAGCCGTGCGGAGAAGGAGATAGAAGAACTGGACGCTCTTATTGAGCAAAAGACCAATGAGCTTTCAGGACTCACCGATTATCAGCTTGCAATGGAGCTATCCACTGAGATAGAGGAGCTTCGTAATAAGCAGGAAGCCGTAATGGCAGTGTGGGAGGAAGCATCCCTTGCGTTGGAGGAGTTTGATATATGACTAAGCAGATAAAAGCTTATCTCGATCATATCCGAGCATTTATGACAGCAGAGCATACAAATGAAGAATACTGTACTGAGCGTGCGCTGTTGTTGCAGAGGATCATGTTCTATCAGCATGAGCGGCTTATACATCTGCTTGTAACACTTGCATTTGCTGTATTCTTTTTGCTTACGCTGATAATGTTCATGCTGGTGGAGAAGATAGCGATCATGCTGCTTGCAGTGCTGTTCCTTGCTCTGCTTATACCGTATATCAAGCATTACCATTTTCTTGAAAATTCTGTTCAGGAGCTTTATACTATCTATTATAAGATGGAAAGAGAATAAACAGCTGCCCTTGTCCTGTGACAGGGGCAGTATTTTTTGACGTTGAAGTCCTCTCTTGAAACGAAGTGCTTTCCTATCTCGGCAGATATCTTGCCGTCGAGTTCGTCAGAGTAGGTGTCTCCAAGTATGGGCTTTAACCAGTCCAGTGCCATGTGTACCTCCTTGTTTTACTGCTGTCCTTTTTATCGGGCAAGTCCCCGTATTGCAGTGCTTCGTTTTGTTGTCCGCTGAAGCAGGCGGTATTTTTGCAATAAAAAAGCACCCTTTGCAGAGTGCTGATTATTTAATTGATACCGACAGTTTTGTCGGGATGATAGAAAAAGCGCCTTGCAATTGATTGCAAAACGCTTTGGTTATTAAGTTAATCTGAAATTTCCTCGTACTTAAACCCATTACGGCATTCCGATAGGCTTTTCACATCGATTGCTCCCCAAATATATTCGTTAGGTATGCCATCAGGAAAAGCGGCGCATCTCAGCGGTTCGCTTACTGAACTACATTCATAACAATGTTTGCAACACGGACAATCAGCAATTACAACCGACATTACCTTCTCCACCTTTCAACGTATTTATCGAGTAAAGCCTGCGCTTCTTTGCTTATCTGCAATCCACAACGCTTTGCTGCGAATGCTTCAGCGATATGCTCAGCGCCATCCAATGAAGCATCTGCATATTTCGATATACCATAAGCTTCACATTTAGCAACCGTTTTATTTTCAAGTAAATATCCTGAAAATGTCGAAACATCCTGAAACGTCATAACATGAGCCATTTCATGCGCAATCAATCCATCAATGCTGTTAGAAGCAAGGGCTTTACGGCTGAAATTTCGCATTATGCGCTTCTGAAATTCTTCTTGACTGCCCATGAAGTCATAATTAGAATTTATTACAATTTTCTTTATAAATTCGCCTCTACTACCCTCAACAGGACGGAACTGAAAAGGAACATTCCTATCATTATCGCCTAAAGGCATTGTAACAATCTCGTCAATTCTTACATCATACTCTGCAAGTACTTTATCAAAAGCATCAGAAACAAGCTGTTTGGTTTCGCTCGACATTGAACGTATAGCATCGGTTTCAGGAGGCAATTCTATATTTTTAATTATATCACTTTCAGCAGATTTGTCAAGCACATTTCCGTCCTGAATAGTTTTCCACTGCTTATAAGTCATATCCTTAGGTACGGTGTATGTGAACTCATCGTCAGGATCCCGTGCAAAGCGTCTGCCCACGCCCTCCATATCAGCGAAATACGGAGCAGTACAGCACCTGCACCACGGAAGAAAAGGCAGCGCCGTTGCACCGACCTTGAACTCCGACATCTTGAATACCAGCCTACGCAATACCACGCTGCACTTGAATGCGCTGTGCAGGGAAGTGTTCTAAAAAATCGTATAAATCTCCACGAATATCGTACAAATCTTCATGACTATTGCATAAAAACCTGCTTGTAAAATTGTAAAAAACGCACAATGAAAATCAGCATAATTTGTTAGTATTTTTTGCTTAAAACCCCTTTACAAATCCGATATTTCTGTTATAATAACTAAAGTGCAGGAAATATTACTTTTCGATATCTTAGGCACACAGATATTATAGAAAACGTTTACAAATCGTATAAAAAGAAAGAGGTGGATCGTATGTTTCTGTTTCGTTGGCTTTGGAAGAACATGAAAGGATGCCGTGGCATCTACATAGTTGCACTGTTTATGACAGTTATTTGTCAATCCATGTATATTCTGACGCCGTATTTTACTCAGCAGATAACCGATACGTTCATAATCAATGAGAATGCCGCCGAAAATCTGCAGAATCATTCAGATCTTCTTGTAGGTATGCTCATTGCGATGGTCGGATTCACGCTGCTTCGTGGCTGTCTGCAATATGGCGGTAACATGATGTATGAGCATTCATCTCAGATGCTGATATATAATGTCCGTAAGGTCCTTTTCGATAATATCGAAAAGCAGGATGCGCAGTTCTATAATTTCTATAGAACAGGTGACATCATGACCAGAGTTACAGGTGACCTCGAAATGGTGCGCCACTCTATTGCATGGATCATTAAAACAATGGTCGAGTGTGTTGTATTGTTTTCTGCGTCGATTATCTTCTTTTTCTCTATAGACTGGCTTATGGCTCTGTGTCTGCTAGCGCTCACACCTGTTATCCTGTTTGTGACCTGGTTGCTGAAGCGTAAGGCAGGTCCGAGATGGGTGGAGCTGCGTGAGCGTCTTTCTACAATGAACACTGCTGCCGAGGAGAATATCTCAGGTAATCGTGTTATCAAGGCGTTTGCCCGTGAGGATTACGAGATCGAGCAGTTTGATAAGTACAGCAAGGCATATAATACTGCAAATAAGAATGCCGCTTTCACATGGCTGAAATTTTTCCCGTATCTCGAGATCACTGCGCAGGCACTTTCCGTTGTGATGCTCGTCTGCGGTGGTATTTTTGTAATCAACGGTAGGATCACATTCGGTGAATACACCGCATTCTCAGGTCTTATCTGGACACTGTCCAATCCCATGAGAACTCTCGGAAATATCGTTAATGATCTGCAGCGTTTCACAGCATCCGCAAATAAGATCATTGAGATATATTACGGCACACCCCGAATCGTTGATCGCTCTGATGCTGTCGATAAGCCCGAGCGTTTTATGGGCAAGGTAGAGTTTGAGAATGTAAGTTTCTCCTACGGTGGCACAAAGGTACTGGATGATGTTTCGTTTGAGATCGCGCCCGGTGAGACCGTTGTCATCATGGGTGAGACCGGTTCAGGTAAGACAACACTTGTGGATCTGATACCCCGTATTTATGATGTTGACAGCGGATCTGTAAAAGTGGATGGTGTTGATGTAACCCGCCTGAAGCTGAAGCAGCTGCGTGGTAATATAGGTGTTGCTACACAGGATGTGCTGCTATATTCCGATACAGTTGAGGGCAATATCTGCTTTGGTGACACAGATATGCCCGAAGAGGATGTTTACACGGTTGCAAAGGCTGCCGATGCTGACGGCTTTATCCGCAGGCTCAGCGATGGATATGATACCATTGTCGGCGAGCGTGGCGTTGGACTTTCGGGTGGACAGAAGCAGCGTATCTCCCTTGCAAGAGCGCTTGCTGTAAAGCCTGCTATACTTATCCTTGACGATACCACATCCGCTGTGGATCTTGAGACTGAAAAGCACATTCAGGATGCGCTTAATTCGCTTGATTTCAACTGCACAAAGATCATTATTGCACAGCGTATCTCTACAGCACGTCATGCCGATAAGATAATCGTTCTGAAGGATGGCAAGATACTTGAGCAGGGAACACACGATGAGCTGATCCTGAAGGATGGCTATTATCGTGAAGTATATGAATTACAGAAGTAAGGAGGGATACAGATGGCAAGAAACAAATTCGATGTTGATGAACAGCTTGAAACCCCATTTGACATACGTCATCTTAAACGTTCGCTGAAATATGCCGCACGATATAAAAAGCGCATCGCACTTTCCCTTACTCTCAGTGCAATAGGCGTTATTATCGGACTTTTATCTCCGCTTATCGTTCAGAATGCCATTGATAATTACATGCCTGCAGGCGATATCCCTAAGATCATTCTGAGCGGTGCTGCACTTTTGCTGTGCATTGTAGTCAGCGTTATTTTTGCAAAGATACGCTCCACTATGATGACAAAGGTAGGTCAGGATATCGTATATGATATCCGTAAGGATCTGTTTGAGCATATGCAGAAGCTGTCCTTTGATTATTACGACAGCAGACCTCACGGTAAGATACTCACCCGTATCATAAACTATATCAACTCTGTTTCCGATCTGATGACAAATGGTCTCATCAACTTCATTCTGGAAATATTCAATCTCATTTTCATTACCATCTTCATGTTCTTTGTCAGCTGGCAGCTGGCACTTGTAACAATGGCGGGATTGCCTATCTTTGCGCTGGTTATGTTCGTTATCAAGAATCATCAGCGTAAGGCCTGGCAGGGCGTATCAAATAAAAGCTCCAATATGAACGCATATCTGCACGAAAGTATCGTAGGCGTAAAGATATCTCAGATATTCACCCGTGAGGAAGAAAATGCAGAGATCAACGATAAGCTCGCTAAGGCTTATAAGAAGGTTTGGATGAAGGCGGTTGCATTCTCAAACCTTGTATGGCCCACAACAGATATTATTTCTGTTACTGTAAGAGCTGGTATCTTTGCTGTGGGACTTCTGGGCTTTGGTGGAACTATCTCTCTCGGTACTATCATGGCGATGACAGATTATTCTGCACGATTCTGGCAGCCGCTGATGAACCTTTCCAATCTTATGAACACTTTCATCAACGCTGTAGCTTATCTTGAGCGAATCTTTGAGATGATGGATGAGCCTGTATCCGTTGACAGCATCGAAGGCGCAGCAGAAATGCCTGAGATCAAAGGTGATGTTCATTTCAAGAATGTTACATTCGCTTATGAGGAGGGCATCAACATCCTTGAGGATCTCAGCTTTGACGTAAAGGCGGGAGAGAGCATCGCACTTGTTGGCCCTACAGGTGCAGGTAAGACTACAATCGTTAATCTGATCTCACGTTTTTACAATATAAACGGTGGTACTGTCCTTATAGATGAAAGCGATATTTCGAAGGTAACACTTAAATCGCTGCGTTCGCAGATGGGTATCATGCTGCAGGATAGCTTTATTTTCAGCGGCACCATTCGTGATAATATCGCTTATGGTAAGCTGGATGCAACTGATGAGGAGATACGCCATGCATGTAAGATCGTAGGCATTGATGAATATATCATGTCTCTGAAGGATGGATATGACACTACCGTTAACGAGCGTGGCAGCGGTCTTTCACAGGGTCAGAAGCAGCTGATCGCCTTTGCAAGAACCATCGTTTCTGATCCAAAGATCCTTGTGCTGGATGAGGCTACATCTTCGATCGATGCAAAGACGGAACGTTATCTGCAGAATGGTCTGAATCATCTGCTGAAGGGAAGAACATCCTTTATTATCGCTCACCGTCTTTCCACCATCAGAAATTGTGACAAGATCATGTATGTGTCCAATAAAGGCATCACCGAAGCGGGCACTCATGATGAGCTTATCGCAAAGAAGGGCGACTACTACAAGCTTTATACTGCACAGAGCGTTTAAGCTTGACAAAATGCTGATGTTATGTTAAAATAGCTTCAGCTTAAATTTAATAAAACTGCCACCGGGTAGTGAAATGCTGAGCATTCGTGTACACATCGTTAGGTCTTAGAAGATGTGTATTCGGATGCTCTTTTTGTTGGGGGAACTAATGAGAATACGCGCTATTTTTTCATCACTGAACAAAATTGAGCGACTGATATGGTTATGTTCAGTTGCCGCTATCATGATTTCTTTTGTTATATCCGGAGGGGGAGATGTGCTGACATTGATAGCCTCTATCATCGGTGCAACTGCGCTGATATTTGTATCAAAAGGTATGGTCATCGGTCAGGTGCTGACCGTGGTGTTTGCTGTGTTTTATGGTGTAATATCGCTGTATTTCCGCTATTATGGTGAGATGATAACTTATCTTGGCATGACGGCGCCTATAGCCATCGCTACAGTGGTTGCATGGATCAGGCATCCTTATAAGCAGTCAACTGAGGTTGAGGTAAACAGAGTATCTAAAAAGCAGATTGCGGTATTGTGCCTACTGGCCGTTTTTGTGACAGTTGTATTCTATTTAATTCTGAAAGTACTTGGAAATGCAAATCTTCTTTTCAGCACCATATCTGTTACAACAAGCTTCATAGCATCATATCTTACATTTCTGCGCAGTGAATTCTATGGTCTCGGATATGCTGCAAATGATATTGTATTGATAATTTTATGGGTTTTGGCAACGCTTGAAGATGTATCATATCTACCGATGGTCGTTTGCTTTGTGGTTTTTCTGATTAATGACCTTTATGGCTTTTTCAATTGGCGCAGAATGAAACGCAGACAACTTGCAGATGTCAACGCTGACTAATATGCGGCCAAATTTCTTAGTATTTGTAAAAACTACTTGATTTTTTAGCAAAAATGTGCGACAATATAATATATAGTGTTATATATAATTGTTAAATTCTGACAATTGATGAAAGGATATATAATGGCACAGTTTTTTAATTTCAAGGGTGATTATTTCGGACTTACCGATGCAGATATAGAAAAGAATACAGACCTCTACGGATATAACATATATACCCGCAAGGACAAGCCGCAGGAGAGCTTCTCACCGATCAAGGTGCTGTTGTCGCCATCGTTTCTGCTTATGTTTGTAACAGGTGTGCTGAGTTTGTTTGGCACGAATGTTTTTTCGGGCATAGTGATACTGCTTATCGATGCCTTTTACGCAGTGGCTGAGATATATTTCGGCACTAAAGCAGATGAAAAGCTGATGGAGATGCGTGTTTCCACTGCAATGAAGTTCCGTGTTATCCGTAACGGAAAGCTGGAGCTTATTGAAAAGGAATTTATCGTTCCTGAGGATATTCTTGTGGTGCAGGCGGGTGAGAGAGTTCCCGCTGATGCGTACATTCAGGAGTGCCGTGATCTCACTGCCGACGAAAGTATTTTTACAGGCTCCAATAAACCTATAGCAAAATATCCCGGCGCTATGTCAAAGACTGAGCTTAATCAGTCGTTTGTTTACAGCGGCACTACAATACTTACAGGCATTGCGATATGTAAGGTAAGCGCAGCAGGCGTGGATACGAAATATTTTCAGAAGATCGGCGAGAAAGAGGATAATCATTGTTACTACACCCGAATGGAGCGTATTGTCCGTGGTATTGTACCCATAGCGTCCATCGTTGCTCTTGCTATGACCTTTATCTCATTCGTTTTTATGCTGGTAACCAAAAACGATGTTGTTGATTCGGCTATGCGTGCAGTGACTATCGGTCTTTGTTTCGTTCCCGCGGGTATCTCTTCTATTATCCGTTTCTATTATCTTAGAGGAGCAGATGAGCTGCTTTCAAAATCTGCTGTTGTAAAGTCGCTTTCCGATATTGAACGCCTTAACTCTGTTTCGGTGCTTTGTATTGAAAAACAGGGTGCTATATCAAAGGCTCACCTTGAGGTAAGAAGTATCTATACAAAGAGCGAAGAGCTGCTCTATAAAGTCGGCGTCCTTGCCTGTGAGCAAAACACCACTGATGAGGCTGAGCGCGCGCTTCTTGTAAAGGCTGCCTTTTTCGATGAGAATATCAAGGATCTCTATAAGGATAATAAATTTATCGAGCGCATTCCCGAAAGCAATAATGTTATGAGCGGTGCGCTTTGGGAGATAGGCGGCTCTCGTCTTTACTGCATCAAGGGTACCCCTGAGCAGATACTCCCTCTCTGCCGTTTCAAGGGCGATCAGCTGTTCAATGTGCAAAAGAAACAGCAGGAGTATTATTCAGCAGGATGTAGCGTCATGGCGATAGCCTGTGCAGATGCTGCGGAGCGTGATTGTGACGCTACCGCAGGTTTTGCATACACCTTTGTTGGATTTGTTGCGCTGTCTGCACCTTTGCGTGAATCTGTTTCAAATGCACTTAAAACTTGTGAGCGTTCAGGTGTAAAGGTAGTAATGCTTGCAGAGGATAACCCTCCCGTTGCCGAGGCAACCGCACGAATGATCGGACTTACGGGTAAGACGATCACAGGTAAACAGATATCTGATTCTGTTAAATATGGCAGTGAGCATACTTTTGATGCGGATATCTATGCTAAGGTCACACCCGAGCAGAAGCTCTATATTCTTGACAGGCTGAAGAAGCAGGGCGAGGTTGTAGCGATGACAGGTACCCGCACCACTGATGCGGAAGCTCTTGAGCTTGCAGATGTCGGCATCACGATATCTCAGCATACCGCAGGCAGCGCTTATGAAGCTGCCGATATTATCATGAACGATGATAATCTTGCCTCCATCGCAGGAATGATCTGTAGCGCAAGGCAGATACACCGCAACATCAAGCGAGGTGTGGCAGCTCTTATTTCGGGTTATTTCGGAATGCTCATGCTCACCATATTCAATCTGTTCGGCGAAGAGGGAATGCAGCTTATGCTGAATCCACAGCTGTTTGCTCTTTTTGCTATGATACTTCTGCCTTTGGCTGCCATATCTTATGTTGGCAACAGAAACGATATGAAGGGCGAGATGCCTCCGTCCGATTATATTGCAGCGAGAAAGATAAACTATTTCTTCCTCGGCAATTCTCTTGCAATAGGACTTTTGTGCGGCATTGTTTCTGCAGCGTCCTATATGTTCATGTATAATGCTGCTGATACTGCGTTTGCACGAAGCTGTGCGCTGCTTTCGTTCGGTTTCTGCTTTGCGTTGTTCAGCCTCATGGGAAATTCGTACTCTAATCCTGTCAGAGCGCTCATTAAAGCAGGCAGAACATCTTATATCAGCAGTGCAGTGATCGCATTACTTCCTATACTGCTGGTTTATATGCCTTTCCTGAACAGCACATTCTGCCTGACTTCTATTGATTCTCTCGCGTTTTTCATTTCTCTTATAACAGGAATAATTCCTGTCATCGGATATGCTATCGTGCGTTCCTTTATAAAATTCAATTAATGGGGAATATATCTAAATGAGTAAGTTTGTAACCTGTTTCCGTTTTTTCATCAGTGGACTTGCCTTTGGAATAGCGAATGTTATTCCCGGTGTCAGCGGCGGTACTATGTTGGTGGTATTTGGTATCTACGATAAGCTGACTGAGGCAATTTCGGGTATCAAGTCTATTTTCAAGAACTTTGGTTTTCTTTTCAGCTTTGCGTTAGGTGCAGGCAGCGGTATTTTAGGCTTTGCTTTTATTATTACATTGCTGTTTGAAAATTTCGGTGTGCAGACTAATATGTACTTCATCGGACTTATCCTTGGTAGTGTACCGCTAATTGTAAGAACTGCCACTGAAAAGGAGAAGATCAAACCATTTTGTATTCTGCCGTTTATTATTGGTCTTGCCGCTGTTGTCGGACTTACCGTGCTTGAAAATACAAGTGCCACTGCGCAGTATTCGATTGAGGTACAGTCTGAGCTTTCGGGACATACTGCAACAGGAAAAATTACAATCACCAATAATAGTAACCGTACGATTGATAGTTGGTCGATTGAAATGTTGAATGGTCAATTTTTTGATCCTAAAGCGGATGCAGGGGAAAATGACATAATAATAAGTAATTCTCTTTCTCATATGATTAAGGAACTTTTTGGAAAGGATCTTCCCGATGTTCATAATACTATCG
>JAZKZL010000139.1:0-4733 GCA_045612645.1 Oscillospiraceae bacterium | reverse complement strand
CAGAATATAAAAAACAAAATCCTGAGAAGATTTGATTCTTCCCAGGATTTACTTCTTTACGGCTGCTGCCTTTACATCTCGGGTCTTTTGTTGTTTATTGAATATTGAATAGAGAATAACGAATAATTATTGTGGTCAACTGCGTTGACGAATTTAAATCAACGGCGAAGCCGCACCGATATTATTCATTCTTCACTATTCATTATTAATTATAAAAAAACGCCCCCTGTACCGAAGGACAGGGGGTGTTCTGTCAGCAAGAGTGAATTACTTCAGCTCGATTGTAGCGCCAACAGCCTCGAGCTTAGCCTTGAGATCCTCAGCGTCAGCCTTGGAAGCGCCTTCCTTGAGAGCCTTAGGAGCGGACTCAACGAGCTCCTTAGCCTCCTTAAGACCAAGACCGCAGATATCCTTAACAGCCTTGATAACATCCATCTTCTTCTCACCGAAGGAAGCCAGAATTACGTCGAACTCTGTCTTCTCCTCAGCAGCTGCAGCAGCGCCAGCGCCTGCAGCGGGAGCAGCTGCAACAGCAGCAGCGGATACACCGAACTCTTCCTCAAGAGCCTTTACCAGTTCGTTAAGCTCCAGTACGGACAGAGCCTTAACTTCTTCAATCATAGCTAAAATCTTCTCAGAAGCCATTTTAATTTCCTCCTAAAATATGTTTGTTGTTTTAATGTTGTTCTGCGTCAAGCCGCAGTGTTATAAGTTCCCGACAGTTTACGCTGCGGGGGCGTTTGTCCGAAAATTAAGCGGACTGCTCTTCGTTCTTCTTTGCGATCTCGTTGATAGCGATAGCAACACGCTGGATGGGAGACTGCAGCATGAACACGAGCTGGGAGAGCAGGGTCTCCTTGGAGGGAAGCTTTGCGTACTTTTCAACTTCTTCCTTGGAAATAACCTGACCGTCAACAAAACCGAGCTTGATAGCGAACTTGCCATCGGAAGCCTCAGCCTTCTTGTTCAGAAGCTTGGGAGCAACGATGATATCCTCTGTGTGAAGTGCAAGAGCTGTTGTGCCGGAAAGTGCGGGCTCAAGACCCTCGATTCCTGCAATCTCAGCTGCACGCTTCAGCAGAGTGTTCTTAACTACGAAATAATCAACGCCGTTTTCACGCAGTTCCTTACGGAGCTTTGTGTCATCCTCAACGGAGATTCCCTTGTAGTCAACCAGTACACCGCCTGCAGCAGCCTTCAGCTTTTCAGCGAGGTCTGCAACATAAGCCTGCTTCTGTTCGAGTATGCTCTGACTAGGCATTAAATTCACTCCTTCTTGATAAATTTACGCTGTTTCAAAGCATGGAAAATAAAAATTCCTCTCTGAGCAAAGACAGAAAGGAACGTAGAAATTCTTTATCATTCCCATTCCTCGGCAGGCGCACGGACCATTAAAGCCTTGCGGCAGCCTGCTGTCTTTAGAACAGCATAAATATTATAACACGGCAAAATAGTTTTGTCAAGTGTTTTTTTGAAAAAATCTCAATTTTTTTGCAAAATAATACCGCAGCCGAAACTGCGGTATCGGGGAAAGGCTTAAACTCTGATATCCAGAACTGTTCCTCTTCCATCGGGGGAGGGCATAGAGTCCATCATTTTTGTGATAGCCTCCATATTAGCCTGAGAAGCGTCTAACGACTTCTTCATCATGCTGATGGAAAGAGCATTCTGCATATTCGCTGTTGCCATACCCATGGACAGAGCTGCGATCGAAGTTTCCATATATCACGCCTCCTTGCTTTGATATTATTTATATTGTAGCACGTTTTTAAACTCCTGTCAAGTTTTCGTTGAAACTTTTGCAGAAATGTGTTACTATATATAAAAGGAGCTGATATCATGAACATAAATGCCACCGTCCTCATCGATAACATCGCGCAGCCGCCGCTGCTTTCTGAGTGGGGGCTTTCTATTCTTATTAAATATAATGGTAGGATCATCCTGCTTGATACGGGTAAGTCAGGGCAGTTTGCGGAGAATGCCGCAATGCTCGGCAGATCGCTTTCCGAGGTGGAGGCGGGAGTTCTGTCCCATGCACATTATGACCACGCCGATGGTATTCCCGATTTTTTCCGCATAAATCCCACTGCGCAGTTTTATCTGCGTGAGGGAACTGCGGAAAACTGCTACAGCGGCGAGGGTGACGATCGCCACTACATCGGAATAAAGCAGGGAACTCTCTCGGAATACCGCAGCAGGATAGCCTTTGCATCGGGAGATGTGCAGCTTTTTGAGGGTGCATGGCTGATCCCGCATAAGCGTGATATGGAGCATGCGGGCAGACGGGCGCATATGTATCTTCTGACACAGAACGGCTGGGATACAGACCACTTTGCCCACGAGCAGAGCCTTGTGCTGGAAACGGAAAAGGGACTTGTCATCTTCAACAGCTGCTGCCACGGCGGTGCAGACGTCATTATAGAGGAGATAAGCAGCACCTTTGGCAGGGAAGTGTACGCTCTTGTGGGAGGTCTGCACCTGTTCAGAAGCACTGAGGAGGAGATGGAGCAGATGGCGGAGCGCCTTGCTGCTACATCCGTTCAGAGGATAATCACGGGTCACTGCACGGGCGAAATCGGCTTTGAGATACTCAGAAAAAGGCTCGGAGACAGGGTTGAGCAGATGTATTCGGGCATGGAAATGTCATTTTGAATAATTTGCGTACTCAAAATTAAAATAATCTACACAAAATTTACAAAAACATATTGATTTTTATGTTTGTTTGCTGTATAATGAATATATGATATTTATATTCAGTAATATAAGCAAAGGAGAATTTTTCTATGGAATCTAATATCCTCCTCGAGAGCGGCACCAATGAACTGGAAGTTCTGGAATTTAAGGTAGGCGAGCAGAGCTTTGGTATCAACATCGCCAAGGTCACCGAGATCATGAACTATCAGCCTGTTATCCCCGTGCCTGATTCTCCCCCTGAGTTTGAGGGCGTTTTCACTCCCCGTGATACCGTTATCTCTGTTATCGACTTACATAAGGTGCTGAAAAAGCAGACGCCCGATCCCGAGCATGATCTGCTGATCGTGTGCCACTTTAACCAGATGGATATGGGCTTCCATGTTTCCTCTGTCAAGGGCATTCAGCGCATTTCCTGGGAAGATATCGAAAAGCCTCCGGCAATGTCGGGCGACGGTGCAAACAACATCGCTACAGGCATTGCAAAGTTCAAGGACAGGATCATCCTCATCCTCGATTTCGAGAAGATCTGCTCCGATCTTAACCGTACAGCAGTGCTTGACACCACAGGCGTTAAGAGCAGCAGCAGAGACAAGAGCGATAAGCACATCGTTATCGCTGAGGACTCTCCGTTCCTGAACACTCTTATCGTAAACACTCTGCATGAGGCAGGCTATAAGAACGTTGTTCACTTCGATAACGGTAAGGATGCATGGGATTACATCAGCGGTCACAAGGCACTGGGCGGCAATATCCGTGCGCATATATCCTGCCTTATCAGTGATATTGAGATGCCGAGGATGGATGGTCACCACCTCACAAAGCTCATCAAGGAAGATCCTTATCTGAAGAACATCCCTGTTTTCCTGTTCTCCTCCCTTATCAACGATCAGATGCGTATCAAGGGTCAGAGCGTGGGTGCAGACGCACAGTTCTCCAAGCCTCAGATCGGCGGTCTTATCAAGTATATCGATGATAATGTTTAAGTGAATTATCTGATCCGCTCCCGTGGTGGGGGCGGATCTTTTATGTGGAGGTAATTATTATGGTAAAGAAGATCTTTGTTGGCATTATTTTGTTGGCGGTGGTGGGATTTTTTGCGTGGTCGGGAATAGCACCGCTGTTCGCAAAGCTGGATACAGTGCCGCTCTCCTCCGCCTTTGACGGCACAGCTGAAAAGGGCGATTATGTTAAGGGCGATATACTGTACTGCACTCCCGAAGTGGTGGAGGTAACTCATACGGCAAGCTTTATCCCCACAGGTTGGGAGCATTACTATTTCATCTATAACGATGAGGCGGACTCCTGCATCGCAATAAAGGCAGATAAGAACTGGTATGAGAAGGAATATCTTGACGGCGAGAGTGAGCGTATTCCGATAAAGGGTGCAGTGAAGAATCTTGATTTCGATACAAGAAAAGAGCTTGAGGAGTCGTTTGCATATATCCACGGCAGTGACGCGCCGAAGTTCAGCACGTTTTACATAGATATGCAGTCTGACAGATACGGCATTTTTACGATCATCTCGATCGTGGTGATGATAGCTCTCGGCGTGGCATTCCTGCTGCTGGGAAATGTGGATGTGAAGTCAGTTATCGGTGGGCTGCTGATGTTCCTGTTCTTTATCGATCTAGCCTTTATGCTGCATATCCTGGTAATGGTGTAAAAAAGCTAATAATTTGTATGCGTAATAAGTAAAAAAATGGTGCATTGTACTTGATATTTGTGTCGAAATATGGTATACTATATGCAGGTTTTTATTTGTTTGCGCAAACATCTAGACCAAGGCGGGCATTGCTTTTTGCAGTGACCGCCACTAAAAAAATGAGCCGTTAACGACTTGTATCTGTATCGGATATGGGCTTAACAGGCGGAACGGAGAATCCAATGGATAACAAAAATGAATTCAAGCCGTACATACCTGCGGATAAGGTAACTCCCGAGTTTACCTTTGCGTCCATCTTCATGGGCATTCTGCTTTCGGTAGTGTTCGGTGCAGCTAACGCTTATCTTGGTCTGCGAGTAGGTATGACGGTTTCCGC